>JAQUKF010000012.1 GCA_028719265.1 Candidatus Omnitrophota bacterium | reverse complement strand
TATTCATATCCTCCTTTTTAGGATAAGTATGGCAGAAAAAGGGCCTTTAAGGAGTCCACTTTTAAAACTTAAATCCCTTTAAAAACAGTCCACTTTTAATTCTTAAATGACAAAACCAGCTTCTTTTATTGACCCCCTTAAATTTATTGTGTATAATAAACGTTTCGGCTTATGATCAAAGATAATATTTTAAGGGTTGAAGAGCGCATTGCCGCTTCTTGCGCAAGGATCAAGACGGATCCGCGGAAGATAACCGTGGTCTGCGTTACCAAAGGACGTTCCCTGGAAGAGGTGACGGAGGCCTTTGGGGCGGGCTTTAGGCATCTGGGGGAAAGCAGGGTGCAGGAGGCAAGGGAAAAGTCGCGTTCGATCCCCTCGGCGGATTGGCAGATGATCGGCCGCCTCCAGACGAATAAGGTAAAGGAGGCCTTGAAGATTTTCAGCCTTATTCATTCAGTGGACAGCCTTGAGCTGGCATGCCAGATCAACAAGCAGGCCTCCAGGATAGGCAAGATCCAGGATATCCTGCTGGAAGTAAAGACCTCTCCGGAGGAGAGTAAGGCCGGGTTTATCCCCCAAGTGCTCCCGGAGGCTGTTGGAGAAATCCTGCGCATGGACAACCTGAAGGTCAAAGGCCTGATGACTATTGCTCCTTTTACCGATGAAGCCGAGGAGACAAGGAAATATTTCGCGCAGTTAAGGAAGTTACGCGACAAGATGGACCCGTCCTGGTCGCTTTCCATGGGCATGACGGATGATTTCGAGATAGCCATAGAAGAGGGGGCGGATATAATCCGTTTAGGCAGGGCGATATTCGGTTGAGGCGTATGACAGGAATGAAGAAAAGACTGGGGATCATAGGTTTTGGGAATATGGGGAGCGCCATCGCCTTGGGCGCCAGGGTCTTGTTTGAAGTCAGGGTATTCGATAAGGATGGGCAGAAGCTGCCGTCCGGCGAAGGATTAAAGACCGAAACGCTGCTTTCAACCCTGGTGGACAATTCGGATGTTTTGGTATTGGCGGTAAAGCCGCAGGATTTTGATGTCTTGCTCGATGAGCTCAAGCCGCTTCTGCGGGGTCAGTTATTGATCAGTATCGCCGCCGGGATAACCACAGGCTATATCGAGAACGTCCTTAAGGGCGCAAAGGTGGTCAGGGTGATGCCCAATATGGCGGTTAAGATTTCCGCTTCGGTAACAGGGATGACTAAGGGGAGTTACGCCGGGGATGAAGACCTGGAGGCCGCCAAGGAATTGTTCGAGATCCTCGGTAAGGTTTGGATGGTCAAGGAGGAGATGATTGATTCCATAACCGCTATTTCCGGCAGCGGGCCGGCCTACATATTTTTCGATATGGAGTTCAACAAGCTGGACCCCTTAAAGATCACAGCCGAGAGGAAGAATGAATATATACAGAGGTTGAAACAAGCGGCGCTTGATTTGGGGTTTGAGGCGAAGATGGCTTTAGAACTGGCGGTGAGCACCACCGCTTCAAGCGTTCAGCTTTTGATAGAGACGGGCAGCTCTCCTGCGGATTTACGCAGGATGGTTACCTCCCGCGGCGGTACGACCGAAGCGGCGCTTAAAGTACTTGTGGGCAACGGCTCCTGGTCGGAGGCGGCGCAGGCCGCCAGGGGGCGGGCAAGAGAATTGTCAAAAAGATAGCAGGGGGAAGATAGATATGCGTATAGGGATTATTGGCGGCAGCGGGTTATACGAGATCGAGGGGATCAAGATCGTAAAACGTATTAAGGTAAGTACCCCCTTCGGGCAGCCATCGGACAGGTTTACGGTAGGCAAGCTGGAGGGTAAAGAGGTGGTTTTCCTGCCGCGCCACGCAACAGGACACCGGATATCCCCCAGCCAGATAAATTACCGGGCAAATATCTTCGCGATGAAGAAGCTGGGGGTGGAGCGGATAATTTCGGTAACCGCCTGCGGGAGCCTGAAAGAGGAGATGAAGCCGCTGGATTTTGTGGTGGTGGACCAGTTCGTGGACCGTACAAACCACGGGCGGGAGATGACTTTTTTTAGCCAGGGGATAGTCAGTCATATAGTTTTCAGCCATCCTGTTTGCGCAGAGCTTTGCGCGCAGATCTACGGGGCTGGAAGCTCGCTGGGTTTAAGCATGCATAAAAGCGGCACCTATATCAATATGGAGGGGCCGCAGTTCTCTACCCTGGCCGAAAGCAAACTTTACCGCAGCTGGGGGATGGATGTTATCGGCATGACGAACATGGCCGAGGCCAGGCTTTGCCGCGAGGCGGGCATTTGCTATTCTACCCTTGCCTGCATCACTGATTACGACTGCTGGCACCCTCAGCATGAAAGCGTGACCCTGGATATGGTGATCGCCAATTCGCAGAAGAATGTGGAGAACGCCAAGAAGATAATCTATAAAGTGGTCAAGGATATGCCGGACGTCAGGCGTTGCGCATGCTCTTCGGCGTTGGGATCCGCCATTGTCACGGATAAGAAATTCATCCCGGCAAAGGTAAGGCGTGACTTGAATATAATTATAGGTAAGTATTTAAAATGAAGCCAGAGAACAACAAGAATAACGGTTCCGAATACAAGCATACCCTGAATCTTCCCAAGACGGAATTTGCGATGAGGGCGGAGCTTCCCAGGCGGGAGCCCCTGATGCTGGAGAATTGGCGCAAATTGGATATCTACGGGCTTATCAGAAAGAAACCCGCAAAGGGAAGATATGTTCTTCACGACGGTCCTCCTTATGCCAACGGGGATATCCATACCGGCCATGCCTTAAATAAGATCCTGAAGGACATCGTCGTAAAATACAAGACCATGCGGGGGCATGATTCCCCTTATGTCCCGGGTTGGGACTGCCACGGCCTGCCTATCGAACATCAACTGTTCAAGGAGCTTAAGATACCGAAACACCAGATTTCCCAGCTCGAATTCAGGAAAAAGGCCCATGATTACGCTATCAAGCATGTCTCTAACCAGAAGGAGCAATTTAAGCGCCTGGGGGTATTCGGTGATTGGGAAAGGCCGTATTTGACATTAAGCCACGAATATGAAGAGTCGATCATCAGGGCTTTCGATAAACTATACGACGCGGGCAAGGGTTATATCGTCCGCGGGCTTAAGCCGGTGAACTGGTGTTTTAAATGCGAAACCGCCCTGGCGGAGGCGGAGGTGGAATACGAGGAGCATGTTTCTCCGTCGGTATTCGTAAAATTCAGGCTAAAGAAAGAGGGGTCATGGCTGGATGACAGCCACCTGGCGATCTGGACGACCACCCCTTGGACATTGCTCGCCAATGTCGCGGTGGCGGTGCATCCGGAATTCGACTATTCCTATATTAAGACGGATAAGGGTAATTTGGTGATCGCCGATGTACGCCTGCCCGTTCTGGAACAAATGGGTATCGCCAAATACGAAATAATAAAACAGTTCAGGGGTAAAGATCTGGAGGGGGCGCTTTATGAACATCCTTTCGGGCTGCGCACGGGGAAGGTGGTGCTGGCGGAGTATGTATCCTCTGAAGAGGGGACGGGACTGGTGCATACCGCTCCCGGCCATGGCGCAGAGGATTACCAGACGGGTTTGAAGTACGGCCTGGATATCGTGATGCCGGTTGACGCCAGGGGAAGGTTTGATTCTACCTGTGCGGAGTTTGCCGGCCAGAACGTGTACGAAGCCAACAAGGCGATTATTGAGAAGCTGGATTCAGGCGGGGCGCTGCTGTTGGAACAGAAGATCAGCCATTCTTATCCGCACTGCTGGCGCTGCAAGAGCCCGATAATCTTCCGGGCGACCAAGCAGTGGTTCCTGAATATTGACCATAACCGCCTGCGCAGGAAAGTGCTTGAGGCTATAAAAAACAATGTGACCTGGATACCCGTATCCGGCAGAGAGAGGATCTCGGCGATGGTGGAATCGCGGCCGGATTGGTGCCTTAGCCGCCAGAGATATTGGGGTGTTCCGGTGCCGGCCTTGGTCTGCGCGGAGTGCAAGGAAGAATTTTTTGACAGCAGGGTGATCGCGAAATTCGCGGAATTTGCCGGTAAGGAAGGTTCTGACTGCTGGTTCAGCCGCGACATAAAAGATTTCATCCCGGACGGCCTGATCTGCCCGGTGTGCAAAAAAGGAAAAAGCTTTTCCCGCGGGGCGGACATCCTGGATGTCTGGTTCGATTCGGGGGTAAGTTCTCAGGCGGTATTGAAGAAGAGAGATGATTTGGGGGGAGTGCCCGCGCAGTTGTACCTTGAGGGATCTGACCAGCACAGAGGATGGTTTCAGTCTTCGATCATCCCGGGGATAGCCATTGACGGCAGGCCGCCTTTTGAAAACGTGCTTACCCATGGTTTCGTAGTTGACGGGGAAGGCCGGAAGATGTCGAAATCCCAGGGCAATGTTAAATCTCCTCTTGAGATCATCAAGGATTACGGCGCGGATATCCTGAGGATGTGGGTAGCCTCAAGCGATTATAACGAAGATATCCGTATTTCCAAAGAGATCCTGAGCAGGCTTTCGGAGGCTTACCGCAAGATCCGTAACACGGCCAGGTTCATGTTAAGCAACCTTTTTGATTTTGACCCCGGCAAAGATAAGCTGGGATATGATTCTTTGAGGATGATAGATAAATGGATAATCCAGGAGGCAAAGTCGGTATTGGAGGAGGCAGGGAAGGCCTACGATTCTTTTGCTTTCCATAAGGCTTATAAACACATATATGATTTATGTAATGAACAGCTTTCGATGTATTACCTGGATATGGTCAAGGGCCGGCTTTATACCTATGGGGCAAAAACACCGGAGAGGCGTTCCGCGCAGACGGCTATTTTCGAAGTATTGAGCCTCCTGGTGCGTATGGTTGCGCCGATCCTGGCATTTACCGCGGACGAGATATGGCATTATATGCCCAAGGATGAAGGATCAAGAAATATCCCGAGCGTGCACCTCCTGGAGTGGCCTGCGAAAAATGATCCTGTTTTGCGGGAAGATATTCGTTTGCGCATGGCCGACCTGATATCGCAGATCCCGTCAGCCGCCAAGGTGCTGGAGGAACTGCGCGGGAAAGGCCAGATTGGCAGTTCTTTTGACGCAAGAATAAAATTGTTGACAAAAAGCCAAGAACGTTATACATTCTTACGAAGCTTGGATACCGAGCTATGTGAGATTTTCAAGGTTTCGCAGGTGGAAGTGGCGAAGGATGAGGGCTTGGACGAAGAAATAAGGATAGAGGCCTTCAGGGCCGAGGGCGTCAAATGCCCGCGCTGCTGGAATTATTTCCTGAAGGTCGGCAGCGACCCGGCGCACCCATTGATCTGCGACAACTGCCTTAAGGCAGTCAAATAGGCAGCTGCGCCTGCCGGAGCGGTTCCCCGGCGGCAGGCCAAGAGAGGGAATAAATTGAAGAAGAAACTTTCAACTAAGAAAAAAAGCACAAAAAGTCAGCCGAAGAAAAAGAGTTCATCGAAAAAAAAGCTTCCCAAGAAAGAATTGAAGGAATTCAGGGCAATAATCCTCAAGAGAAAAGAGGCGGTAATCGAGGAGCTCCAGCATATAACCGACGATACCCTGAAGAAGTCGCAAAAAGAGGCCTCCGGGGACATATCCGGATATACTTATCATATGGCGGATGTAGCCACCGATAACTACGACCGCGAATTTTCGCTGGGGCTGGCTTCCAATGAAAGAAGGGCCCTCTATGAACTTGATGACGCCTTGAAGAGGATCGATGATGAGACTTTCGGTTTTTGTGACGACTGCAAAGGCCTTATTTCGAAGGCCAGATTGAAGGCGGTCCCTTCCGCGCGCCTGTGTATAAAATGCCAGGAAAAAAGGGAGAAGAGGTAGGCGCTAATTCGGGTGCAACGGATGATTTTTGTCATCGTTTCCATTGTTGTCTTACTGGACCAGCTCACAAAAACCCTCGCTGTAAAATTCCTGCAACTGAATACTCCTTTCGCCTTGATAGAGAACTTTCTTTATTTCACGCTCGTTTACAACCGCGGGGCGGCGTTCGGCATGCTCAAGAACCAGCTGATCCTGTTCGTGGCTATTTCATTTTTTGCCATCCTGTTTATCTTTCTTCACTTGAAAAACAGGCAGAGCCCCGTGCTTTTAAAAATCGCATTAAGCCTGATTGTCTCCGGGGCGGTGGGTAACCTTATCGACCGCCTGCGTTTTGGTTATGTGATCGATTTCCTGGATTTCCGTTTCTGGCCGGTTTTTAACCTTGCGGATTCCGCATTGACCATAGGAGCCTTATTATTAAGCTGGGAGCTGTTATTCAATAAAAATGCTGCCTGAAATCTGCCATATCGGTCCTTTCACAGTTTATTCATACGGCGTCATGCTGGTATTGGCCTTTTTTATTTCATCCTACCTTGCCTGCCGCCAGGCGCCGAAATCGGGCATCGATCCGAATAAGCTTTTTAACCTGTGTTTTTACGTGTTCATCGCCGGGATCATCGGCTCGCGCGCGCTTTACGTAATCAATAACTTTATTTACTATCTTAAGCATCCGCTTGAAACCGTCATGTTGCAGCACGGCGGAATGGCTATTTTCGGGGGGATAACCTTCGGTTTTGTTTGCGCCTGGCTATATATACGCAGGAACAAGATGGACCTGTTTGCCACTCTCGACCTGCTTGCTCCTTTCATCGCCCTAGGGCAGTCCATAGGAAGGATAGGCTGTTTTTTAAACGGGTGCTGTTACGGCAGGGAATCGGCGTTCGGCTTATATTTTCCTTCCAGCGGCAAGGTTCTTATCCCCACCCAGCTATATTCAAGCCTTTTGCTGTTTTTGATCTTTTTGGCTTTAAGGTTCATGCAGAACAGGAAGCACCTTCCGGGGCAGGTCCTTTATTCTTACCTGTTTTTATATTCCATAAAACGCTTCACCATAGAATTCTTCCGCAATGACAGCCCGAGAATACTGGCGGGCCTGACTATTTTCCAGCTCTTGAGTATAGCGATGTTCCTTTTGTCCGTTGTTTTGCTGGCCAGGATGTTTTATTCCAGAAAGAGATAAAATGCAGGAATTGTCGTTTGTTGTTTCCGCCGAGGAGGCGAAGATGCGCCTGGACCTGCTTTTGGCCGGATACTGCTGCCGCAGCAATCTGGGTTTGTCGCGCACAGCCGTCCAGAAGCTCATCACCTTCGGCAAAGTTACCCTGAATTCCGTTCCCGTCAACAAGCCGCATCATAAGGTGAGCGCCAACGACGAAGTGCGTTTCATCCCGCCCGAGAAAGAGAAGCCGCAGATGCTTCCGGAAGAGATCGAGCTGGAGGTGGTTTATGAAGACGATGACCTGGCGGTGATCAACAAGCAGGCCGGCCTGGTGGTGCATCCTGCCCCCGGCAACCGGGAGCATACTCTCGTAAACGCCCTGCTCGGACGGTTCAATTCTCTTTCCGACATCAATAAAAACCGGCCCGGGATTATCCACCGCCTGGACAAGGAGACAAGCGGCCTCCTGGTGATCGCAAAGAATAACGCCAGCCACCTGAAGTTAGCCAGGCAGTTCTCCGATCACAGCATCGAGCGCAAATATGTCGCGCTTGTCACAGGCGCAGTCGAGTTCGACGAAGATGTGATCGAGGCGCCTATCGGCAGGCACCCGTTGAAAAGAAAAGATATGTCGGTCAGTTTTTCGGGGAATACGCGTTACGCCAAGACGCATTACCGCACATTGAAACGCAGCAGGAATTTCAGTTTCCTGGAGCTGCGGCCTTTTACCGGAAGGACGCACCAGCTAAGGGTGCATATGGCTTTTATCGGTCATCCGATATTGGGGGATACCAAGTATGGCAGGAACAATGCGTTTCCCCGTATGGCCCTGCACGCGCAGGAGCTGGGTTTTGTCCATCCCTCTACGGAAAAATTCTTGCATTTCTCAAGCGAAATCCCTCCGGAGTTCAGAGATTTCATAGACAAAAATTTTTAAAGATATAGCGGCCGGTTATTAAAGGTCGCGAAGATTACAAGTTTCTTTTCTTCGTTTCACTCACAGGGACTTACGCTGGATAAAATCTATAAAGTGCCCGCCCTTGTTCGTTTTACTCACAAGGACTGCGCTATACAAAATCTATAAAGTGCTTGCCCCTGTTCGCTTTGCTCACAGGGACTGCGCTATACAAAATCTATAA
Source organism: Candidatus Omnitrophota bacterium (assembly GCA_028719265.1). GTDB lineage: Bacteria > Omnitrophota > Gorgyraeia > Gygaellales > Profunditerraquicolaceae > UBA6249. Next base: position 9,632 of record JAQUKF010000012.1, on the reverse strand, counting down.
AGTGCTTGATTTATATGTAACTAATGTTATATTAAGGGTTAACAAATAAGTTTAAACATAAAAGGAGGTACGATGGATCGCAAAGGGGCAATGATGAAATTTGTTTTGATCGGTTTGATTATCGTCTTTTTCGTGATTAGTGCCGGGTTGACTTATTTGTTCCAGAATGAACACGCCAAATGCCTGAGACTTCAGGCCCAGGTCGATGAATTGACCGCCCGCGAAAAGATTACCGAAGGCAAGCTTGAGGAATCCAAGAAAAAGGTTTCGGATCTTACCCTTCAGCTGCAGGAGGCAAAAGACCGGATTGTTTCCATAACCGAAGATCTTGACAAGGAGAAAGCGGCACGGCAGGATTCGTCTAGAGAATTAGACCAGATCAAAGCGGATATTGAACAGCAGAAGTCTTCGCGCCAGGATATAGAAAACAGGTTAACCCAGGCCCAGGAAGAGGGCAGGAAGTTAAGGCAGCGCCTGAAGGAGCTCGAACAGAAGAAGTCTGAGTTGGAAGAAAGGCTTAAAAAGCTGGAGTCCGGCGCAAGCGACGTAGAACTGGGCAAGGTCGTAGTTAATAACGAATCCGCTGTCCAGGCTGAACCAGGAGACGCCTCCGGTGATGAAGATATGAGCGAGGAGACCAACGGGCCGCAGGAACAGAAAGGGAATCCCGCTCCTTTGGCCAATCCCCTGGAGGGCAAGGTTACCGTGGTGAACAAGGAATATAACTTCGCCGTTATCAACCTCGGCGAAAAGGACGGGGTGAAGGTAGGTAATGAGTTTTCCGTAACCCGCGACGGCAAGGTTATCGGTGATATAAAAGTAGAAAAGGTCCATGAGTCGATGTCCGCGGCTGGATTTGCGGCAGGGTTGAAAGATTTGATCCAGGAGAATGACCTGGTAGTGCAAAAGGTTGAATGAGCCGCGTCAGGAAAGGCAGTAACGGGCCCAGGCCCTTTTTGGTAAAAGATAAAATTGTCCCGCACGGCAGGATAATCCTCGACGGGGACAAATCGATAGCCCACCGCGCGCTGATCATCGGCGCCCTGAGTTTCGGAAAGACAACCATACATAATTTCCCTGTGCATGACGATTCCCTGGCTACTTTAGGTATCCTGGAATCCCTGGGAGTAAAGATTACCCGCTGCGACAAGCGGGTTTTGGTTTTTGGGGGCAAGGGATTTAAGGGGCCGAAAAAAGCGCTCTTTGCCGGAGATTCCGGGACTACCTTGCGCCTGATGCTGGGGGTATTGGCCGGCGCGGGGATCAAGGCCAGGGTTTGCGCCGGGAAGTATTTGTCCGCAAGGCCGATGGCCAGGGTAAATGTACCTTTGCGCCTGATGGGCGCAAAAATCTCCGCCAGAAAAGTAGGTAAGGAGGAATACCCTCCTGTCGTAACCGGCGCAGGGCGCCTTAAAGGGATAACTTACCGCCTGCCTGTTGCTTCCGCCCAGGTAAAATCCGCCATCCTCTTGGCCGGTCTTTTCGCGGAAGGGGCCACGCGCGTAATAGAAGATAGATTTACCCGCGACCATACCGAAAGAATGTTAAAACATTTCGGCGCCGATATCGTTACGCGCGGCAATACAATAATTTTAAGGCCGGGACGGGTTCTAAACAGTCCCGGGGATATTTATATCCCCGGGGATATTTCTTCGGCCGCCTTTTTCATCGTGCTGGCATTGATAATGCCCGGCTCCAGGATCGTAATCGAACGTCTGGGGCTGAATCCCGGGCGCGCCGGCATAATAAAAGTCCTGAAAAGGATGGGAGCAAGGATAAGGTTCGAATTTCTAAAAGGCGGTAAATACAGCGGATTAGAGCCGATCGGCAATATTACCGTATCCGGCAGCAAACTTAAGGCCACGGTGGTCGAACGTTCTGAAATACCGTCCCTGATTGACGAATTGCCGGTATTTATGGTGGCGGCTTGCTTTGCCCAGGGGAGAACCGTGATTAAAGGGGCGGATGAGCTTAGAGTCAAAGAAACCGACCGTATAAATTCCATGGTTACGAATTTAAAAGCGATGGGGGCGGATATCCGCCTGGCGGGTTCCGGAAGCAGGGAAAATATTATCATTAACGGCAAAGGCAGGGGGCTTACGGGAGCCAGCCTTAAGAGCTTCGGGGACCATCGCACGGCCATGAGCGTGATCATAGCCACTTTGGCGGCAAAGGGGTTGTCCAGATTGGACGATATAGGGTGCATAAGCAAATCTTTCCCCGGATTTTTAACCGTTTTAAAGAGCCTGTTTAGGTAAACATATTATTTGACAAGGCCTTTAAACTCTGTTAAAATCACTTCACCGTGTTAAATCCAGGAGATTATATGGTAAAATTCAGCCAGCAGTTTAAAAGAACGGTCAATTTTATCTTGGGCCTTTTTTCTAACGATATGGGAATTGACCTGGGAACAGCCACGACCCTGGTTTTCGTGAAAGGGGAAGGGGTTGTCCTCTGCGAGCCTTCGGTAGTCGCTATCGAACGGGGGACTTCGCATGTCCTGGCGGTAGGAGAAGAGGCCAAGCGAATGCTCGGTCGTACCCCGGGGAATATCGTCGCCATCAGGCCGATGAAAGACGGGGTTATCTCCGATTTCGAGATTACCGAAGCAATGCTTCGTTATTTCATAAAGAAGGTGCATCACCGCAGGGTATTGGTCAGGCCGAGGATAGTCATTGCCATCCCGTCGGGGATTACCGAGGTGGAGAAGCGCGCGGTCAAGGATTCCGCGGAGCGCGCTGGAGCCAGAGAGGTGTTTTTGATCGAAGAACCGATAGCCGCTGCGATCGGCGTGGGACTGCCTATCCAGGAGCCGGTCGGTAACATGATCATTGATATAGGCGGCGGGACTACGGAGATAGCGGTAATTTCGCTGGCCGGAATGGTATTTTCCAAGTCCATCCGCATCGGCGGCGACGAAATGAATGAGGCGATCATCGAATACCTCAAGAAAACATATAACCTTTTGGTGGGGGAGCGTACCGCCGAAGACATAAAGATGAGGATCGGTTCGGCTTATCCGCTGGAAGAGGAGATGGGGATGGAGGTAAAGGGCAGGGATTTGGTTGCCGGATTGCCCAAGATCGTTACCATTACCAGCGAAGAGATCCGTGAATCCCTGCAGGAACCGCTGCGGGCGATACTGGAGATCACTAAGATATCGCTGGAGAGAACGCCTCCTGAACTGGCGGCGGACCTTATCGAACACGGCATCGTTATGGCCGGCGGAGGTTCCCTGTTGAGAGGGTTGGATAAATTGATTTCCGAGGAGACCGGCCTGCCCGTGCATGTAACCGATGATCCGGTCACCGCAGTGGCAAACGGCACCGGCCGGGTGCTTAGCGAAATCCAGTATCTCAAGAAAGTTACCGTTTCGGTCAAGACCGAATCACGCAGCTGATATTCCTTCGGGCTTTACAGTCTATTTTCCCCTTTTTGTCTGGAGCAAGCGAACCGCAGCTTTTTGATTGAATGTGCTTAAGTTATCCCGCAAGACCATAACCAGTATAGCAGCAATCGCCTTCCTGATCTTCCTGGTTTCTGTTTTTTCTTCCTCTTTCAAGAATACGAGCCAAAGGGTTTTCAAGCCGCATCTTAGCCTGATCGATATGATCAAGCGTGAGCTGGGAGGCATTGTTTTTTTTCACCGTAACATGGTAGATTCCGACAGGCTCAGATACGTAGTGGGGGAACTGCGCAGGAAGCTCTTTGAGATGCGCGAAACGGAGCAGGAAAACCTGCGCCTGAAGGGGCTGTTTAGTTTTAAAAAAAATTCTCCTTTCCGGATGGTTTGCGCCAGGGTGATCGCCCGCTCCCCCGACAGCTGGTCGAGCAGTCTGATCATTGATAAGGGTCGCAATAGCGGTATCAGGCGGGGGATGGCGGTGGTTAATGCCTCGGGCCTGCTGGGCAGGATAATAGAAAGTTCCGAAGATACCAGCAAGGTGTTGTTGATAAACGATCCAAGCCAGGGGGTTTCCGCGATTGTCCAGCGCAGCCGTCAGGAGGGATTGGTCAGTGGTTCCCTGGGTTCAAACCTGATCATGCGTTACCTCCCGAATGACGCGCAGATCGCCCCGGGTGATACGATAATTACTTCGGAGTTAAGCCGGGTTTATCCGAGAGGTTTGCTTGTGGGCAAGGTGGTGAGCATAGGCAAGGAATTCTCCGGCCTAAGCCGTTATGCGGTGATCAGGCCTTCGGCGGACCTCTCCGGCATTGAAGAGGTGCTGGTTATTATTCCATGAGAAAGACCCTGATCGTTCTCTCCCTGTTCGTCTTAACTACCATTCAGCTGGTCTGGCCGGCTTCCTTAACCTTCTTCGGCGCAAAGCCCGATATCCTTTTGGTCTTTGCCGTTTCCCTTGTATTCTATTTCAATTTCAGGGTAGCTTTGATTGCGGCTGTTTTCGCCGGACTTCTGAAGGATGCCTTTCTTCCGGCGGCTCCGGCGATGAATACGGTGCTTTTCGGCATATGGAGTTACCTGGTTTTTCGTCTTTCTTCACAGATTCCTACCGAAAATAATTATATCCGCCTTGCGCTGGTTTTGATATTGGCCGTTTTGAATAACGCCGCGGCCGGCATACAGAGTTTACATTCCGGAAGCTTTATCCCGGCGGGGATATTCCTGCGCAATCTGATTTTTCCTTCGTTGTATAGCGCGGCAATCTCGCCGTTGGTTTTTAAGCTAAGCAGGAGGATATCAGCGTAAATTTTTATATGGGAAGAAAAGGCGTTTTAAAGATCGTAATTATCCTGATGTTTGCCGTCCTGTTTATCGGGTTGGCGAACCTTGACCTGCTGCAGGGCTCAAGATTCCGCAGGTTAAGCGACAGCAATTGCATACGCCTGATACCGCAGGAGGGCTCGCGCGGGAATATACTGGACCGTAACGGCCAGCTTATCGTAGGCAGCCGGATCTCTTATGACGTCATGATCCTGCCCCAGGAGCCGGAGCAGATCGACCGGGCCCTGGAGGGGATCAGCCGAATATTGAATATCAGCCCCGGTGAGTTGAAGTCCGTATTCAGGAAGAACTATTTTTCTTCCAGCCTGCCGGTTACCGTCGCCAGCAATATAGAACTTAAAAAGGCCATACTTTTGGGGGAATACAAGCTGGAGGAGCCGGCGATTATCGTTCAGTCAAATCCCCTGCGGGATTATCCTTACGGCACATTGGCCTCCCATGTTATCGGTTATGTGAACGAGATCGACCGTTGGCGGCTGACCAAGCTGGAAGATTACGGGTACAAGACCAAGGATATTGTGGGATTCGGCGGGGTGGAGGAGAAATATGATTATTACTTGCGCCAGGAAGAAGGAGGGCTTTCGGTTGAGGTGAACCACCGGGGTAAGTTCACGCGCGTTTTGGGATTCGAGCCTCCGCGTAACGGCAGGGATGTCCAGCTGACCGTTGACCTCAGGATACAGAAGATCGCAGAGGAAGCGCTATCCGGCCGCAAGGGCAGCATAGTCATAATTGACCCCCAAAACGGCGAGGTATTGGCAATGGCCAATTACCCGAATTTCAATCCCGCCGTCTTTGTGAACAAGCGCACAAGGCTTATCGCCGGGCTGTTCAACAACCCGGCTTCGCCTTTGATCAACCGGGCGGTATCTTCGAGCTATCCGCCCGCATCGATCTTTAAGATAGTGGTGGCAAGCGCCGCCCTGGAATTAAGGAAGATAAACCTGGCGACGAGTTTTCTCTGCCGCGGCTCGATGATGATCGGCTCAAGGAAGTTTTCCTGCTGGGACGTGCACGGCATGCAGGATGTGATCTCGGCATTGGCGCATTCCTGCGACATCTTCTTTTACAGGACGGGGCTTCTGCTGGGCGCGCAGAATATACATGATTACGCCTTAAAGCTGGGGCTGGGAAAAAGCACGAGCTTTGAGCTGCCTTATGAGACGAGCGGCCTCATACCTTCTCCGTTGTGGAAGAAGATAAACAGGTTCCAGAACTGGTTTGACGGAGATACCGCCAACTTAAGCATCGGGCAGGGTGATTGCCTGGTTACTCCGCTGCAGGCGGTCGATATGGTTTCGGTGTTTGCCAACGGAGGATACCTGCCCAGTCCTTATATTATCAAATCCGTCGGCGGGGTGGACCTGTCGGCGAAGAAAAAAAGGATGCTGCGGGTAGGTTTCAGGAGGGAGACCTTAGAGATCGTCCGCCGCGGGCTGCGCGCCGTGGTTTCCGGAAGCAGGGGAACAGGGAGTGTATTGTCCGGGTTGAAGGTGCCGGTTGCCGGCAAGACCGGCACCGCCCAGGTCTCCCGGGGGTCAACCCACGCCTGGTTTGTAGGGTTCTTCCCGTACGATAAGCCGAAATACGCGATTTGTGTTTTTCTGGAGCATGGAGGGCCCGGGCATGCAGCTACTGTTATCGCCAGGCAGGTAATAGAAGCAATGATCAAACAGGGGATTATATGAGAAGTTCATTTTTCAGGATACTGGTCCTTGCCTTGATTATAGCGGGCCTTGGTATTTTGTCCATTTACAGCAGCACCTATCAGAAGGAGGGGGTATGGCAGGATATTTACAAGCGCCAGGCCCTCTGGGTATTCCTCGGTTTGGTCTGTTTCTTTGCCGCCGCCAGGCTCAATTACCGCCGGCTTTGGGACGCCAACTATCTTATCTACGGCATAGCGCTATTCTTTCTTTTTCTTGTTTTTGCCCTCGGTATTATCAGGCTTGGTGCCCAGCGCTGGCTGAGATTCGCCTGGTTTAATTTTCAGCCGTCGGAATTTGCTAAGCTGGCGGTGATAATATTCCTGGCGCGGTATTTCAGCAAAAAGTCGGTTGACGACATATCGCTTTTGTCGGGAAAATTCGGCATATTCAGAGGGATAATCCTTCCCTTTATTTTTGTGGCCGTGCCTATGTTTTTGATCATCGAGCAGCCTGACCTGGGGAGCGGGCTTATGCTCCTTTTGGTTTTTGTTTCGTTGCTTTACCTGACTAACGTGCGCCTGAAATATATTATTATAATGATTGCGATATTGGTGCTGCCTCTGCCTTTCTTCTGGCATTTCCTGAGGGATTACCAGAAACAAAGGCTGCTGGTTTTCCTGAACCCGAATATCGATCCGCTGGGGGCGGGTTATACGGTAATCCAGTCGCGCATAGCCATAGGCTCAGGAGGACTGTTCGGCAAAGGATGGCTTTCCGGCACACAGAGCCAGCTGTATTTTCTCCCGGAGTCACACACGGATTTTATCTTTGCCACCTTTTCCGAACAGTGGGGTTTTCTGGGCAGTATCCTGCTTTTGTTGATGTATTACCTGATCATCCGGCAGGGGTTCATTATCGCCCAGAGGACACAGGATTCTTTCGGCCGGCTTCTTGCTTACGGCATATCTCTTCTTTTGGCCCTGCAGGTGTTCATAAATATCGCCATGAACATGGGGTTGGCTCCGGTAGTCGGCCTGCCCCTGCCGCTGATGAGCTACGGCGGTTCAAGTATGCTGGTTACCTTTATCGCCCTGGGCATCCTGGTGAATATCGATCGCACAAGGAGCGTATTCTGATGATAGATGAAGGATTATTGTTGAACGTGCACCGGCCGGCACAGTACCTGGGCCATGAGTGGAATGCTTCCGGCAAGGAGATCTCTTCCTGCGCGATAAGCTTTGCTTTAGGTTTTCCGGACCTTTATGAAATAGGGATGAGTAACCTTGGCCTGCGTATAATTTACGGGGTGCTGAACAATATCCCGGATGTCGCCTGTGAAAGATTTTTTGCCCCGGAGGCGGATATGGAGGCAGCCTTAAGGAACAGCGGCAGGCGGCTTTTTTCCTTAGAGAGCGGCAGGGAACTGTCAGGTTTTGACTTTTTGGGTTTTTCCCTTGGGTCTGAGCTGAATTACACCAATGTTTTGAACGTGCTGGATTTAGCCGGGGTTCCCTTGCAGGCTAAACTGCGGGATTACCGTATGCCCCTGGTTATCGGAGGCGGTCCTTGCGTGCTTAACCCTGAACCCATCGCGGATTTCTTCGACCTGTTCATTATCGGTGAGGCCGAAGAGGCAGCCGCGGAGGTCATTGATATATACCGCAGGCGTAAGCAGGATTATAAAAACGGAGCTTTGGCAAAAGAGGACCTTCTGGCTGAATTGTCGCATGTGGAAGGGATATATGCGCCTGCGCTTTACAAACCGGGGAGAAAAGTCAGGAAACGCGTGGTAGAAAACCTTGATTCCGCCTTTTTCCCCTGTAATTGGATCGTTCCTTTCGTGCAGACCGTGCATGACCGTATTACTCTTGAAGTAATGCGCGGATGCCCCAACCGCTGCCGTTTCTGCCAGGCGAGAAGCCAGTATTACCCTTTGAGGATACGCAGCAGGGAGAAGGTAGTTTCCCTGGCAAATTCCGCTTATGCCTTAAGCGGTTATGAAGAATTATCCCTGGCGGGATTGTCGGTGAGCGATTATCCGGCAATAGAAAAGGTTGTTTCCGATTTGACCGCGAGCTTCAAGGAGAGGGCGGTAAACCTGTCGCTTCCTTCCCTGAAGGCCAGGGCGTTATTGGGCAATGTTACCAGCCTGATCGCCGGGATAAAGAAAACCGGATTGACATTCGCGCCCGAAGCTGGAACACATAGGCTGCGGCAGGCAATAGCCAAGGATTTCTCGGAGGAGGATTTCTTCCGGGCAATAGAAGAGGCTTACCGGGTGGGTTACCAGCATCTTAAATTATATTTCCTTATCGGGCTGCCCGGTGAAAAGGATGAGGATTTAGACGGTATAATCGATTTCGCCGCGGCGGCATCGGATCTTAAGAAAAAAGTAAGCGGCGGAGGGGCACAGATCAATATAAGCATAAACCCCCTGATCCCCAAGCCGCATACGCCGCTGCAGTGGATGAAGATGGAGCCGGTTTCCCGGATCAGGGAAAAGCAGGCCTATCTTAGGAGCCGTTGCAAGAATAAGAGGCTTAAGATCAGCTTCCACAATATAGAGATGGGTTTCTTAGAAGGGGTGTTTTCCAGGGGGGATAGAAGGCTGGGAGCAGTCATTGCCTGCGCCTATAGAAAAGGAGCCAGGTTCGATGCCTGGCCGAGCTCTTTTTCGTTCAGCAGGTGGCAGGAGGCATTTTCCGAAGCGGGTATTGATCCGCAGGAGTACCTTGAAGAAAGGTCTGTATCGGATACCCTGCCGTGGGATTTTATCGACATAGGGATCAAAAAGGAATATTTGATCGAGGAGTTCAATAAAAGTATTGTTATCTGAGCGGTTAAGGGGTATAATTGTTGCGGTAAATTCCTAAGATAATATTATATGCCGGCTAAAAGGATCAACAACAAACAATTGGGAGAGCTCCTGCTCGACGAAGGCATTATCAGCCGCAATCAGCTTAAGCAGGCCCTGAAGGAACAGAAAGACAAGGGCGGCCTGATAGGAGAAACATTGGTCGAGCTGGGGTACGTGAAAGAGGACGATATCGCCCAATCTTTGACCGCCCAGTACGGTTTTCCGTTCCTCACCCTTAAAAACTACGATGTGAGCCCGGAGATTACCGATACCATTCCCGCCAAACTTGCCCGGCAGTACCTGCTGGTGCCTATAGACAAGATCGGCAACAACCTGACCCTGGCAATGTCCAATCCTTTGAATACCCAGGCTGTCA
>JAQUKF010000011.1 GCA_028719265.1 Candidatus Omnitrophota bacterium | reverse complement strand
AAATACTCGTCTCCTACGGACAGCGTGTCATCCACCAGGAATATATCGGAGTCCATATGCACCGCTATCGCGAATGCCAGACGCACGAACATCCCCTGGGAATAGCATTTCACCGGGGCATCTATGAATTTGCCTATCCCGGCAAAATCAATGATCTGCTGCACCCTTTCTTCTTCCCGGTCCGCGTGCAAACCGAAAAGCTCGCATTGTAAAAAAATGTTCTCCCTGCCGGTAAGCTCCCCCTGGAAACCTGCGCCCAGCTCCAGAAGTCCCGATACGCTGCCCGTAACTTCCACTTCTCCGCGGTCAGGCTTGAGCATCCCGGCGACCAGCCTCAAGATGGTCGACTTCCCCGACCCGTTTTCTCCGATAATCCCCAGAACCTCTCCCTTTTCAACGGAAAAGCTGACTCCCCGCAAGGCACAAAAATCTTCCCAGGAGGGTTTACCCCCGACAATGAATTTGATCCGGTACATCTCCCAAACGTCTTTAAAATTGATTATAGGCATATCAGATATTTTTTAAGGCTTTTGGTTCAAGCCGGATAGAAACCAATACCCCCGCCAGCAGGCTAAAGCAAGCCCAAGCGGCCGCCGCCAGAAATGTCGAGAGCTCCGGAATCTTGCAATAAAAGATTATGTCGCGGTAAAACGAAACGAATGCGGAAACCGGATTTACCTGCAGGACCCAGCGCAAGCCCAAAGGGATCATCTCTTCCGAATAAAAAATAGGGGTAACCCAAAACCAGAACATAAGTAATGTCCCGATCAGATGCTCCAGGTCGTGGAAAATAACGTTCGTTACGCTGAATAACAGGCTTAACCCGCATACAAAAATACAGGTCAGAATGAATATGAGCGGGAACAAGAAAAACATGGCGAGGGATGCGGGGTTGCGAAAGAAAAACAGAGGAAAAATAATCAGCCAACTTATGATAAAATTCAGGGAATAGGAAAGCACTACGCTCAAAGGAATTATCTCTTTCGGAAGACTGAACTGGTGCAAAATATTCTTTTGCGCAAGGAGGGAAGGGGTTGCCTCGGACAGGGCCCCCGAGAAAAACATCCAGGGAATGATCCCCGAAAGGACAAAAAGGGAAAAATCTTTCCCTTCGGTCTTCAGGACAGCGACAAAAACAAAGCTTATCGCCAGCATCAACAAAAAAGGGTTTATTGCAACCCAGAAGATACCCAGGACGGAACCGGCATATTTAGCCTTGAACTGCTTTATAGACATATTCCATAAGGTGCGTCGAAAAAAATATACCCTTTTTATTTTCTCCGTAAATTTCGTCAATAACATCTTCTATGCCTCGACGTTGGGCGGTTAATCCCGCGATTTCTCTATGCGTTCGATCATATTCCGGTAGAAAACAACCTCTCCGCGGGAAGACCCCAGGGAAACCTCCAGGACTATCCTATCCGGATAATACCTTTTTATTGTGCCTTCTAATTTACGCCCGTTTTTCAAATAAACCGTATCCTTCTCTTCCTTATTTTCTTCTCTGGGAGGAGGCTGCTTATTCAACCTGGTTATCTGATTATCTATAAACCTCTCCCCTGCCGAAAGCTGTTTCGCCTTTTCCAGGGCGCTTAAGGCCAACTCTGAATTATGCATTTTTTCATGAATCTTGGAAAGGGTCAAATAAGCCTGGCGGTAACCGGGAAAAGACTTTATCACCTCGTCTATAATCCCTTTTGCCTTCCCGCTTTCCCCGATGCCATTCAAGGCGTAAGCATAGTTATTGAGCAAAATAGGATTATTGGGATCTCCTGCCATTGCCTTCCGGCAATGCTGCGCTTCCTTCTGATATTCAAGGACGGCTTGCGCGTGGTTTCCCAGATTATCGTATATATCGGCCAGGTCATTGTGCAGGTTGGGATAATCGTTTTTTAACACACTGAGCCTGTTGTATTCCGCAATTGCCTGATCGAACATCTTATTATCCCGGTAAACACTGCCCAAACTGTAAACGTAATCCGTATTGTTGGGTTCCAGGCTGACCGCTTTCTTCAGATACGGTATCGCTTCCGCGTAACGTTCCAGATGCATCAGGGCCAATCCAAGATCATTATAAGCAGCTGCATCCTCGTCATCCATAGTCAGCGCATCTTTGGCACTTGAGAGTTCCTTCTCAAAGCTTCCTTTCTTGAAATACACCTGGCTGAGCAATTTATGCGCATAATGAAAATTGGGATCTATCGCCAAGGACTTTTTGAGGCATCTCTCGGCGCTATTGTAATCCTTGATCTGGAAATAATAATAACCCAGCGTATATTGGGCTATGGCAAAATCCGGGCAGTATCCAAGTACATCCTTTACCAGCGCTATCGCCTCCGTACTCCTGTTTGCCAGGAAAAGTTCAGTACTTTTATTCAAGGTGGAGGCCACAAAGGTGTGGCAACATTCCTGTGAGGATTGTTTAATCTGCGGGTCATCGGGCATCTTGTCGCCGGCTTTGCCGATTATACCCAAGGCCTCCGCGTGCCTGCCGTTTTGAGAATACATCTCCGCCATGGAAAGATAGGCCTTTAAGCAAAGCGGGTTTATGCTTATGCTCTTATTATATGCTTCTGTCGCTTTCTCATACTCCTTTGAGTACCTATGGGCTTCGGCCAGCCCCAGGTATGCCTGCCATGATTGCGGGTTTATCTTGATGGCATTCCCGTAAGAATCCGCGGCCTTTCGGTATGAGGAGCGCTCAATATAGGTATTCCCCTGGTTATAAAAGAATGCCTCCAGCTTACCCTTGGCTAAATACAGGAAGATTGCCAAAACCGCAAAAAATAATAAATACTCGATTATTTTTTTCATCTCTTGAACTTGGCGGCAGCATTTTTGCCGTCGAGTATCGCATCCTCCATTGACATATATTGCCAGCTCCCGTATCGTCCGCATACGGTTATTTGATTGCGCGACAAAAACCTTTTTATCGCACCCGTAGCATGAGAATAATTCTTGTCATAAATCGGATAACCGTACTTTATATCATTGATATCCAAAACAGCCAACTTGTTGTCTTTGGAAAGTATCCCGCAAGCAGACAGGTCCTTTATTATCCTCTGGACAAGACTGCTTTTGTCAACCGGCCTCTCCTTGGAATAAGCCACTTCCGTATATATAGCGCTATTGCCGGCAGGAGCCGTACCTGCGGAGAAGTTATGGAAAAAACCTACCCGGAAAAAAATATATTCTTTGTGTGGAAAATATATCCAATGCCTGCCGGGCTGGCAGGCGCCTTTTATGCCGAGATTAAGGTTAAATATCGAGTTCCAGCGCAACTTGCCGAACATACGCCTGGTTCCGGCAGGCATTGGATGGATTATTTTTGCCAGCTCAGGCAATGGCATCGTAGAGATCAGGGCATCAAAACCGAACTTATTTCTGCGGCCCACTGTTATTTCTTTTTTCTCAAGATCTATCCTAGTAACCGGGGAGTTTCTTGAAATATTGCGCAATTGCCGGCCAAAGGCCTGGGCAAGCTGCCCTATACCTGCCTGCCGGGGGTACCAAAATGTGGAATTGTATCCAAAGCGATGCCTGTTTTCCGCAAAGAAACCTTTGACTATCTCGGATGGCTTAGGCTGAGGAATGAAGTTCCCGGTCCAGGCGGAAGTCATATCTTCCAAGGGAACCGTCCAAAACTTGCTGTTATAAGGAATCATAAAATGCCTGGCTATCCCCTTTCCGAAAGATGACCTTATCCATTTAAGGAAATTCACGGGAGGTTCATCCTGCTCCGACTGCCTGGTTTTTAAGAATTCAAGCAGGCATTCCCTGGCTATTTCCTTGGGGAAAAAACAAAGGTTTGCCTGAAAAGGATACCTGCCAAGCATGCCAAAGCTGTGGATCCAGGCGCTTCTTTCATGAGGCAACAATCCCCCTTTAAGCAATCTTTTCACCATCTGCATGGCGTATTTATTCTTAAAATGCAGCAGATGCCCATCGCAATCAAAAGTAAATCCTTTGATGCGCCTGGAACGGCATAACCCGCCCACATCGGGCTCTTTCTCAAACACCAGGCATTCTATTCCTTTATTTTGAAGGTGCCAGGCGGCGCTCAATCCCGCAAGGCCCGCCCCCAAAATAACTATCCTTTGTTTACCCATACGTATATAATCTGGTCTTTGTCCGTTAATGCATATAAGCGGAATTAAAATACCTTTGAGGGAAAGTTTTTAAAAAACTGTAATGCATTATTCCGAGCCGAAGTCCGTAGTTGCCGGAAAAAATACAAGAAGCCACAAACGGTAAGAACACCAATATCCCTGCCTCGGGGGCCTTAAATTCTCCCTTCGGTCCCGGAACGATCATGCTCCTATATAAATACCCTGATTATCCGGTAAAAGTTATGTTATATTATATTACTTTTAAGATGAAACCGCAAGTTTATTAAGAGGTTAAAGGAATTCCCGGTCGGGATTCCGGGGTCAATAACAGGCTTGATTATCGGGAACTGAAAGGTGAAATTTTACGATTGGACGGGCATTGCGACCGGGTCTTTTAAGCCGCCTGTTCTTACTGCTTATTCGAAGGGATTATTTTCTCTTCAATGATTTTGTCATATACGTTAACAGCCATCAGCCGATATCCGTTGCTGTTACAATGTCCGTCAGCAATAAAATAATCCTCCGGCTTACCCCCCTTATCCATTATCTCCTGGAATATCTTCTCATTATCCACAAGCGGCACCTGCAGGTGCAAGGCGACATTGCGTATGGCGTCATTGTAAAATTTGCAATCACTGGATATCGGGCATAAACCATAATCCTGCAGGATGATCTTAACCCCCCTATCTCTGCAGATCCTTACGGCCTCTTCGATATCCGATTCCACCCAGGCGCTGATATTGTTTCTGGAAAGAGAAAGGAGATTCTCTGCGCTGCCGGGATATTTTTTACTAAATTCGGATGTGAATTCATCAATTTTCTTCACGATCCTGGCTTCGTGACGAGATACGGCCACTTCTCTCATCTCCCTGATCAGGCGGTAATTATGATTGTCCTCTCCGGCATCCACATTTTTCCTGAAATCGGGGTTGGCCATGACTCCTTTGATAAACCACTTCAGGGCCTTATCGTAATTCCCCTGGTAGAGATAGATCCTTCCTATAAAAGCGTAGCTATTGGGGTAATTCGGGCTTTCCTCTATCCCCTTTTTAAACAGGCTTATAGCCTCTTTCACCTTTTTTTCGTCCGCAAAGAAATCTTTATCATAGGAGCGTATCGCCAATTCCGCATCCATCTGCCCTATATCCCGCCTTTGGTATTCAGCTAAAGGCCTTTCGGATTTATGCTTGTCTTTGAGATTTGCCGTCAATAAAGAGAGCAATTTATAAGTGCGGATTTTACAAAGGAGGTCATGCAAAGAATAGATTGCCCTGCCGAAAGAAAACCTGCAGGGAGAAATCCTGTTGAGGTATTCGGTATACCGGCAAAAATTTACCCCGTTGACCTGCCCTGTCTGAAGGATTATTAGATCCGGACGGATATTCTCGATATGCCCTTTAAGTTTGCCTAAGAGTTCTGTAGTATTCTCGCATCCTACGCCCCTGTTCACTACGATCACTTTCATATCTGGATTATTTAGATTAAAAATGCGCTGCAGGTGATCGGGATAGCTTTGGCCGGCGGGAGCGCCGATCCCCAAGGTAAATGAATTCCCCAAACATAATATTGTAAAGCCATCTTTCCCCTTGCTGCGCAGGCCTCTGACAGAGGTCTCCCTGGCCTTCTGATAATTGTAGCCTATAATGCGCAGAGATGTTTCCAAGACAGCAAAAACAGTAAATAATCCAACAAAAAATACCAAAATTCGCTTCTTCTTAATACCCATTGATCCCCGTCCTCCCGTCAACGGATCTTAAACGGTCGGCTAACCAAATCTACAAGGCTTCCCCGCCGGACTTAAGAAACCCTTCTTTCATTATCTTATCATAAACATTCCGGGCCATAATCTCATAACCCTTTGCATTGCAATGGTTATCTTGACTAAAATAATCTTCTCTTCTGGCCCCGCTTTCCATCATCCCCATAAAGACTCTCTCGTTATCCACAAACGGGATATTTAAATCGGTTGCGACTTTACGTAAAACTGAATCCACCTCTCTTTTACCCACTTTCGGATCAAATGGGTAATTCTGTAATATTATCTTAATGCCCTTGCCCTTATCCCGGATAATCCGTATGATTTCTTTTGTGTCGGATCCCACCCAGTCGGATATATCTTTTTTGCTCAAGAAAAGAAGATTCTCGGAACTTTCGGGGCTATTCTTTTCAAACTCCTTAATAAAGCCGTTTATTTTCTCGTTGATCTCATTATTCCTGGCGCCTTTATACGTATCCCTCAACAACCTTATATGTTCATAGCCTTTATTCCCCCCTTTGATCTCAAGGTCATAATTGCTCTCGACCGCCTGCACAAACCATTTCAACGCCTCTTCATGGTCATCCTGAAGAAAATAAATCAACCCGATGCAATCATAATTCCGTGAGTCATCCGGGTATAAACTTATCCCGCTTTTAAAACAATCTATCGCTTCAGATGTCTTTTTCCTGTCAGCGATAATGCTTTTGTCAAGCGCCTGCAATTTAGCGGCGAATCCTGCACAAACCTGCTCCCGAAGCACATAACCGCTGGCTTTAACATGCTCTTTTTCCATCATATTATCACGCAACAAGCATAATAATCTGTAAATACGGCTATGATAAAGAAAGTCGTTCATTAAACAGGCGGGGCTTGGCGGACACCTGCGCTCCCTCTCGACATAGTCGCTGTACCTATGATGATTCCATAGATTGGCTTGCCCTGTCTGCAGAATTATCAATTCCGGACGGATCCGCTTTATCGTGGATTCCAGCTTATCCAGCAATTCCGCGGTATTCTCGTTACCGAAACCACCGTTGATTACGACAACTTTCTCCTTTCCGAGCTCATTGTCGAATAAATGCTGTAAATCATCGGGATAGCTTTGGCCGGCGGGAGCGCCTCCCCCTTCCGTCCAGGAATTACCCAGGCATAATATGGTCCGGCTTTCCGGCAGGGAAAAGTCCGGGTTCCAGGCAGATGAACCCCGGCCCCTCTGATACAAAAACCCTCCAAGCCTTAACCCGGCCTCAAGCAGCAAGATAGCCGAAAGCAGCCCTATTAAAAAAACCGTAATCTGTTTTCTTGAAATATTCACTTATTGTTTTTCATCCTGTCTATCACGAAATTCTCCAGAACCAGATAATCCATCTGGCTCCTTTGGAAACAGGAAATGGCGTCTTCAGGAGCGCAAACAATAGGTTCGCCCCTTAGGTTAAAAGAGGTATTTATGATGACCGGGATACCGGTAATGTTTTCAAAATCTTTTATTAAATGCCAAAGCCTGGGGTTGATCGCCTTGCTTACGGTCTGGACCCGGGCAGTACCGTCTACATGGACCACCCCGGGGATAAGCGCCTTTTTCTCTTCTTTTACCATAGGGGCTAGAAGCATGAAAGGCGATTTGCACTCCAGGTTAAAAAATTCCCCAGCCCTCTCTTCCAGTATCACGGGGGCATAAGGCCGGAATCCTTCCCTGTGTTTTACCTTCTCGTTCAATATTTCTTTAATATCCGGATTTCGCGGGTCTGCCAGGATAGATCTGTTCCCCAGGGCTCTTGGGCCGAATTCCATTTTGCCCTGGAACCAGCCTACAACCCTGCCGCAGGATATTTCCCGGGCGATAAATCTGGATAATTCTCCATCCTCAAGCTCCCTGAACGAAACCCCTCTATTCAAAATGACCCTTTTTATGTAATTCGACGGGTAGCCGGTACCAAGATAGGCGTGCTGCATAATAAAATCTCTTGGTTTGTTCAAAACACAATGATATATATAAGTCGCCGCCCCCAGAGATCCTCCGCTGTCTCCTGCGGCAGGCTGTATAAAAAGCTCCTTGAAACCGGACTGCTCAAGAATCTTGCTGTTGGCGACGCAGTTCAGAAATAATCCACCGGCCAGGCAGAGCTTATTAAGGCGCGTCTTATCCTGCACATGGCGCGCAACCGCTATCAATGTCTCTTCGGTAAACTTCTGGAGGCTGGCGGCAATATCTTTATGCCTGTCTTCAAGCCTGCCTCCGGGTTTCCTTTCAGGACCGAAAGACTTTAAAAATCTGTTGGTGTACATCCTGGAACCCTTATTGAACCCAAAAAACCTCTCGTCCACCATATGACTGCCGTCGGGCTTAACCATCACAATCCCTTTTAGCTTATCCACGTATCTGGGTTCTCCGCAAGAAGCCAAAGCCATTACCGTACCCTCTCCCTCGTGGGCGGTAAAACCAAGATATGTGGTAATCGCGGTATATAAAAGACCAAGGGAATTGGGGTATCGTATCTCCTTTTGAATATCTATTTTGTTCCCCCGCCCAACCCCGTAAGTCATGGTGGCCCATTCCCCGACTGCATCCGCAGTCAATATTGCCGCTTCTTCAAAAGGAGAAACAAGAAAAGAGCTTGCGGCGTGGGATAAATGGTGTTTGATGAAAATTACCTTACCCTTGAAACCGACCTCCTTCTCTATTGTAATGGGGATGACCAGTCTATCCTGCAGCCAATTCGGCATGGTATTTAGGAAATTATTGAGGGAGAAAGGCCAGGAGCGTAAATGACCTATAACCATGCGGGAGAACTTAAGATAAGGCTTTTCGTAAAAACCTACATAATCGAGGTCGTCAAAAGTTATCCCGCCCTCCTGTATGCAATAATTGATCGCATTTATAGGGAAATCCGGGGAATTCTTCAGGCGGTTGAATCTTTCTTCCTGGACCGCAACAACAACCTTACCGTCCTTTACCAGGCAGGCTGCTGAATCATGATAATGGCAGGATATACCAAGTATATTCATGAATGGCTGAAATTATCAACGCAGGTTTTAGATACCCGCGTACATAAATGACGTTATGATTGCCGGGCCGATATAATATACAAGGGCTGCCAAAATGGCAAGCACAATAAATATCGGCAGGAGATACGCCAGCTTATGTTTTTTCACTAGATAAACTATCTCTTTTAAGATATACCATATTTTCTTCATATAAAACCCCCGGGGTTATGCCTGCCTTAGGCAATCTTCGGCTCCCGGCTCGTAGTCCGCAGCCTCCTTCCATAAGGTGGCGCAACTCCTGTCGGTTATATACAATGCCTTCCTGTTAAAAAACAAAAGGCAGATACGGGTTAAACCCAACCCAAATACGTACAAAAAACAAAGGGATAAAAATAAGAGGATTTTCTGGACCGGCTTGATGATCGCCCTGGTTATCCCTGCCAAGCGTCTTAACATCAGTATAGAGCCCACCTTGTTAAACGGTTAACGCCTATTCGTCTAAACGGCAACCCAGCTTTCCGGCGATCGAATCCAACATCTCCCTGGGAAAATTCATCTCCAGGCTCTTCAAGGCCTCCTGCCGGCTCAACAATCCTTCGCGGATGAGCTTGCTCATTTCAACATGATAATGGGTGTAGCCGTAATTTTTCATCGAATTATGAACGGAGAGGAAATTCAAGTAACAATTTGTGGAGTTAGCCGGATAGCTTAACCCGGGAAGCTTCCATTTCAATTCCTTCTTGATCGTCTCAACATAATCTTCCGAATTGAAAGGAAGGAACCAGTGCGGGGACAAAACAACGCATTTTTGTCTCAATTTGGCCCTCGCCAATACCTCTTCCATGCTTCTAGGGAAATCCCGGTATTTGGGGTTCTTTTTCACGTAGCTATCCAGAAACTCGTTGGTGGCTTTGGCCATGGAATAAAATTCGGGCTGATGCACCCCGCAACCGCACCTCGACATCAAGGGCTGCCTGGTGGATTGCCCTTTAGTCCAACCGGCGATAATCACTGGGATATTGAACCTGAATGCCGTTTTAAAAGCAAGATCCATATACCATATGCTGCAGGGATGGCACAGTACTGCTTTTGAATCGGTCTTGAGCATTTCCGAGAACATCTCCAGCATAAAATCGCTTTTAAAAAACAGAAAGTCCACCCCCAGCGCCTCTACCGCATTCCTTATGTTTTCTACTGCATCCTCTGTCTCGAACCCGTGGTCAAAAGTAAAGGCCAATGGATTGAGCTTATACCTTTTCTTCATGTAATACAGCGCAGAAGTACTGTCTTTTCCGCCGCTGCACATAACCAGACAGTCGTATTCACCTTTGCTTTTATAGGTATTCAGCAGCTTTATGAAATCCGTCTCCAGAGGCTTATTCGGAGGCTGCTTGAGTTTGTCGTACTCCAGGCATACGCTACATATGCCTTCTTCATTAATCACGATATCAGGCCGATGTTCCGGAAGCACGCATCTTTTACAAATCATAACAATAGCTCCTTGGCGACCAGTACCAAAATAAGAAACATATTCGATATTAATTAACTATCCGGGCTTAATATTGATAGTCCTGATTTTCCCTGAGCGCAAACAGAGACGGGGATTTTGAACTTACAGATTCGCGGCATAAATAAAAAATCTTCTCCCTTTTCAGAGAGAAGATTTTTTATAGAAATTAAGGAACAAGGTCATTCCCGATTTTCGATTGAAACTACATTCAACGCTTCACCGTCCTGCCTGGCGCTAACCCTTACTTTC
Source organism: Candidatus Omnitrophota bacterium (assembly GCA_028719265.1). Taxonomy (GTDB): domain Bacteria; phylum Omnitrophota; class Gorgyraeia; order Gygaellales; family Profunditerraquicolaceae; genus UBA6249. Next base: position 7,265 of record JAQUKF010000011.1, on the reverse strand, counting down.
AAACCATTATTGGGATCCTTAAGGAATTCCCCGATTTTGGCGCTTGATTCTTTATTAAGGGGGAAACCCTGATTATTCGCATAAACAGAATACCCCCTGTTCAGGTTCTCCGGCTTCAAGGCATCCTCTTTGCTGTATGTCTTCAAAAATTTATCCATATTATTCAGATTTGCACAGAGGCTTGAGGTATCGACGATGTATCCGACTAAACCTATCGGTTCGGGCGTAGGAGCGGTATCGGAAGACTGTGTTACCTCTTGAGCGAAGGCCAAGGAACCTATAAAACAAAGAGCCATAAGTACAAAAAATGCTTTCTTCATTTCAATTCGCCTCCTTCTATTTTTGAATAATATTTTATCAAGAGATGTCGTATCAATACAATAATAATAGCAATTTTCCCGTGTTTGTCAACCGATTAATTCGGCTGGCGCAAACCTTGGGTTAACCGGGTTCCCGGCCAGGGGCCAGTAATACGCCTTGTCCGGTTAAATCCTCGACCAATTTTTTGGGCCCTTTGAAAATAAAACTTTTAAATCCGCAAGAGGCACCCGCTCTTACCAGGTCGTCGCGGTCATCGGTATAAAAAATGTCCTCCGCAGGCACACCCATATTCTCTATTACCGCCTGGTATATCTCTTTCTCGGGTTTGGATGAGCCGATCTCAAAAGATAAGAATTGTCTCTCGAAAATATCAAAAACCGGAAAGTTCTCCTTAAGGTATCTGTAATGCAGAAGATTGGTATTGGAAAGCAGTGCGATACGGTACTTTTCCTTAAGAGAGCTGGCAATATGATATACTTGCCGGTTCGCTGGAGTGAAGAAAAAAACCTCGTTCCAGATAGAGACAAAGGATTCATAACCGAGGTTAAAACGCATCTCATCCTTCATCAATCGGTAGAATTCCTCTGCGGAAAGGCTGCCTTTTTCAAAACTCCCGGTAGTCCTGGAGTCAAAGAAGGCCTTGAGGATCCCGGAACTGCTTTGCCCGCAGAAACCCGAAAGCCTCCTGGCCGCAGGGCCAAAGTCAAAATCCACCAAAACGTTGCCCAGGTCAAAAAGTACGACTTTTATACTGCCTGCGGGCATCCGTTAATTCCCTTTATCCTTGCTTTTCCTGAACAAATCCAGGAAACGGTCTTCGTATTCTTTATAAACGTTCCATTTATCCAATTCCACCTTTAATTCGCTGGCTTTGGCAATATCCAGGCGGCTTTCCTCGAAAAGCCTCTCTATCCTTTCTTTTACCGAGGCAGGCAGCTTGGTAAGCTGGCTTAAGGTCTTCTTGATCAACTCCACCTCTTCTTCCCCGATGGGAGAAGACTGCCCGGAACTGCCCAGTTTCAAATAATCCAGCAATTTATTTATCTCGTTTTCCATCACCTGGGCCTGATCCTGCAGAGGCTGCACGTTTATCTGCATATTCAATACCTTCCCCAACCCGGACAATACTGCGGCGGAAGCCTTGGGGTTTTCGATCTGTATGGTATAAAGGGGGATATCGCCTAACAGGCAGAAACCTTTCAACCCTGCCTTCTTGGCAAGCCCCAGGAAAAGTCCGTTCATGCCGCTTATCTGGCCGTCTCCCAATACCCCGAAATTATACCCGCTTAATATTTCCTTTGTTTTCTGGTCTGTTGCCGCAAACCAAATCCGCGAAGGCTGGGTATGGTCGGTCGGCTGGGGCATAGAGGCAAAACTGACGATTGTCTCTACTCCAAGCATCTTAGCCAAATCAATAATCGCTTTGGCATAGTTATCCGCCTTAGCCAGATCCGGCTGGGCATTGCTTAAGAAAATTACCAGATCATTTCTCCCTGAACCGGAACGCTTTGCCAAGGGATTTTTCCAGTAATAGAATTTCCCCTGTGGAAGCTGCGGGGTTTCCAGTATCCCGGATTGTACTATACTGCCGGTAAGATAAAAGAATTCTTCCGACTTGATCTCGGCAAATTCCTGGGCCTTAAGCTCCTCGACCAGATAAGAAGCGGCCTTAAAAGCCACCTCCCCCATACCGGGCCAGGCGACAATAAGATAAGGCTTCTTGAGCCGGGGTTTTTTGGATAATTTTATCATCTCCATTTTCTCCTGTTATTGGTTAAATTTATAATTCTTCAGGAAGGAAACCAGCACTTGCGCCCCTTTATGCAAACTGCCCAAACGCGCATATTCATCCGACGCATGCGCACAGCCGCAGGCACCGAATCCTGTGGCTACCGCGGGAATGCCATTCTCTTTAAGAAAAGTTATTACGGTTGCCCCCTCCGAACCGCTGATACGGGGACTGATCCCCAGGCCTTTCATCGCCTCCGACAATCCTTTGACCAGGGGATGTTTCACGTCTATGCAATAAGGAGCCTGCACCCACTGGACCTCGATCCTGAAATCCTTGGCATGCCTGGAAATGACCTTTTTTAAGTAAGCCAGGATCTCTTTTCCCGAACTCCCCGGCAGAAACCTGCAGTCCAGGCCGATCTGACACCAGTCGCTTACTACATTTACCTTATCTCCTCCGCTTATCGTACCCACATTGATCGTGGGCGGGCGTAAATATTTATTCTTCTTATATGATGGCAGCCTGTTTTTAAGATCCACGATAACCTTGGCCGCCATGTCTATGGCATTAACCCCTAACCAGGGATACGCACCATGAGCCTTCTTCCCCCGGATACAAACCTTTAGATGCATAAGCCCCTTTTGGGTGACTACGATTTCAAAACCATCGGCGTCCAGGACCACTGCCGCATCCGCCTTCAATATACGACGTTCAAGTAATGGTATAAGCCCCAGGGAAGAACCGCATTCTTCATCGGCAGTAGCCGCGAATATCACATCATAATCTAATTTCACCCCTTCTTCGACTATCGAATGCAGGGCCTCCAGCAGACTGGCCAGATTACCTTTGCAGTCTGTGGCGCCAAGCCCGTAAATCCTGTCTCCGACAATCTTAGCATTAAACGGGTCGGTTTTCCAGCTTTTACCAGCCGGCACAGTATCTAAATGCGGGGTAAACAAAAGCGAGCGGCTGCTTCTGCCTTTAAGAACTGCCAATACATTATCCCTGTTTTTTCTGAATGAATAAATCCTGGTCTTGAGACCGAGGGAACGCAAATAAGACCCGACAAAATACGCAATCTCCCTTTCGTTCCCGGGAGGATTCTGGGAATCGAAAGAAATAAGCTTCTTGATTGTCTGCGCCAGGCGTTCTTTATTGACCATGGATAGGACACTCCTTGCACCGGGGATTGCGCTTACGGCAATATTCCTTGCCCATTTTTACTATAAGGGCATGATATTCATTAAACAACTTCCGGTCATTCTTAAGGCTGCGCATAAAAAGATCCTGGGACTGTTCATAACTGGCATCCTTGCCAAGAATGTGGTGGCGGCAAAGCATTCTTTTGGTATAAGCATCGATAACGAATACCGGCTTGTTTAAGGCATAAAGCAGTATGGAATCTGCGGTTTCCGGACCTATCCCCTTTACTTCGAGCAACTGCCGGCGTAAAGTCTTTAAATCCCTCCTGCCCATGCGGCTTATATCCGCTGAATATGCCCCGAAGAAGAACTCAAGAAAGCTCCTGAGTCTTTTGGCCTTGAGATTATAATAACCGGTGCTTTTTATCAATCTGGCGAGTTTACGATGCGGACATTTGAAAAGCGCCCGGGGATTCAAACATCCGGCCTTCTTAATAGCCGAAATAGCCTTTTCCACATTGGACCAACTGGTGTTCTGCGTAAGTATGGCCCCGATGATCACCTCAAAAGAGCTGTCGGCAGGCCACCAATGCTGCGGACCGAAATGAGAGTAAAGCCGTTCGAAAATACGGTTTATCCTGCTCCCTGTGCCGGATGGGTAGATCATTTAAGCTCTAAAGGGTTAATACCGTAGTAAGCGAAAATAGTATAGGCAGTACCCGAAACCGAACCCGTATGTTTACCTTTTGGCGTCATCCAGCCGTGCCCGGTATCTACATAATCCTGAGTGGCATAAGGCAGGCATCCTTCCCCCTGCCCGGAAGGAGAGGGGCTGGAAATAATCATCTTACCCAGCTGTGCAAGATAATTATCGGCCTTGTTGAGGTAAACAACAGCCTTGTCCATCTGCCCTTTTTTAAGATAATAATCCGCCATTATCTTGAACGATACGACCATCTGGGCCGTCCATTCACTCGAAACAACCCCTCCCCGGGAGACATGGCGCTGGGGGGCAAAATCAAAACCCTTCACCTTCACCACCTGCCCTCCGGGACGGACAAAATTAACCTCTACCAGACAATTCTCTTCAACGAATTCCAGTATTTTATCGGGGTCCATCCCTATGGCTTTCAGTTTTTCTGGACCAATGGCCGCGACCGACCAGGCATAAGTATCCGTGGCAATAGTAGAATCTCCCTTGCCCCGCTTAACCGGCAACTCCTGTTTGTCATAGGTATGCCGCAACAACCATCCAAGCGTCTTATCCGCAGCCTGTTCATACTGGTTCATGCCGGTGACTTTAGCGAGCATCTTATATAAAGCGTAGGCGTCCAAATGGTGTTCCGTAGAATACCAGGGCATTTGAGGGCCTCCGCGGATACCGTTGTCGGAATCGGAGTTCTGCAGGTTGATTATATTCCGGGCAATCTCCTCGGCTATCGGCAGATATTTCCTGTCCCCGGTAGCCTGGGTATATTGAACAATGGAAAGCCCCAGCCATATATTCGGACCGCAATGCAACACAAATTCCGCCGGACTGCCGTCATTGACATAATAAGCGTTGAGGAACCATCCGTCTTCACGTTTTGCGCGCTTGGCAAGAAAATCAAGGATTCTCCTTGCCCTGTCGAAATCTAAGAATTTATCATAAACCTGTATAAGCAGGGCCTGGTCATAAAGAAAGGCCCAACTGGCGATATCCTTATCTCCCTCAAAGCTCATTACAAGCCCTGTACGCGGGTTTTGGCGAATCTTAAACCACTGGTACATCTTGTCCAAATTCGCCTTCTCCAGGACAGTTTTTCTATTTTCAAGACGCAGGGCTTCCTCCTGGGCCATCTTTTCGTTTGCCTTAAGTTCATCCAGCTTTGCCTGCAACAAGTCCCTTTCCTGGACAAGCCTCATGATCATTTCATTTAATGCTCTCGTTTTGTCTGCTGCGGCAGGGGCAGGTTTTACTCTTGCAGCCATTACCGCCGGCACCTCTTCGCTCTTTTTTTCAGAGGCAGCCTCGATTTGAGAGATCAAGGATTCTATTTTTCCCTGTAAAGAATCTTTTTCCAGGGTTATCTGTTCCAGTCGCAGCTTCGCCCCTTTTGATTCCTGCAATACCCCTACAAGCTCCTCCACCAACATCTTATTCTTATGGACCAGCTGCATATTCAAATAGGCGTCAACCCCTACGAAGAGGCTCAGGATCAAAACAGACATAACAACAAACGGAAGGAAAAGTTTCTTTGCCCAGGCATAACGTATAAGCATCGCATTTTGCGCCGGATTAATATTTTCATAATCCAATCCAAGCAGCAAACGTTTGCTTAAACCGCCCTCTTCCCTGGTCCAAGCCAGAGAAACGGATGCGCGCACCGGCCTGCCCTTCAAAGGCATATTTATCTCTATGGCAAGCTTGACCTTTCCCGCTTGAACCAACCCTATCAGTTCCGGGGAAAGATCGTTTACCGTCAAACAGATGCCTCCGTGGCCGATATTATTGGTAAACCCCTGTATCCAGGGGGAAAGAACCTGTTTGCCGTCCAATGTTTCCAGCCGGAACTGCACCGGAAAAACGCTGTCCAGACGTATGTATTTCCTGCGTTCTGTCCCTAAATTATACTTGCGCCTGCCAAACATCTTTTGTCTTTATCTCCATTTTATTTTTTAACTATTCTAACCGGATTCCTTAACGAATTCAACCCAATATTCTCAAACCACCTCCAGCTCCAGGATATTATCTATCTTGAAGGTACGCTCCTCGTTCTTCAAACAGCAATAGCCGATCAGATATCTCCCCCCTGCATCCTGGCGTATCTCTCTGGGAATAACCTCTCTGGAAGAAACCCCCGCTCCTTTTGCGGATAAATATTTTATTCTCAGGCGCGCCCTGGAGCTTATCGCCTTCTCGATCTGCGACAACCTTAAAAGGGAAAAGTCATTCAGAGAGGCGGGGTTAAAGCCAAAAAGTCTGGAAAAATCGGAAAAATCCATAATCCCTTTATTCCTGCATGTCTCTTTGAGCCTGCAAAAAACCTCCCAGGTCATTTCCACATCCGAAAAGGCGCGGTGCTTCTGCCTGGATTTAATCCCCAGTTTATCGGCGATAAACCAAAGGGAATAACGTTGCTGGTTTGGCATAAGGCGCCGGGCCATGGTCAATATATCAAAGGCCCCTCCCCCCACCAACACGGGCAACCCTATAATTTTCAATTCATTATTAAGAAAATTGAGGTCGAATTCCACGTTATAAGAACAGAGGTAACTCCCCTCTATAAAATCAAGGAATCTGGGTATTATTGTTTTTACATCCGGAGCGCCATTTAACATTTCGGGTGTAATCTTATTTACAGCAAAGGCCTCCGGAGAAACGCTCCTGCCGGGGTTCACCAGCTCGTCAAATTCAGCTAACCTTTTATCCCCCTTAACCCTTAATCCCGCTAATTCAACTATTCGGTCTCCGTAAGAGGGATTAAGACCCGTTGTCTCGGTATCAAATATGGTAAACTCTATTTCGTCGATATTCTTAGGCATCCCTGGTAACGATATAGGAGGGGATAAGCCTCCTGGGTTTGTAAGAAAGCTTTACCTTACGTAAGTTATCCAGCCCGGAATCGTCCATAATATTTATGTAATTGTATTTTTTCAATATGGAACTGAATTTGCGGAAAATGAATTGGGCTAGACCCTTTATGGAAAGATCGGTTATTTCATAGAACACGCAAAATATCTCCTTGCTAAGAGGATAGCCGAAAGTAAACCCTTTTAATTTTCCGTCGATCTTTACCGCTATCCCCTCCAAACCAAGCTGCCTGTAATTACCCAAAGTCTCCCTGATTACCTTGCGGTTATCTTCGATCATCCCGCAGTAAATCTCATCCTCGCAATTCTTCTTGCGGGACCTGGCCCATTCAGCAAACAAAGCAAGGCAGGCGGGTTTATCTGCCGGCCTAAGCCTGCCTGTTTCGAAATCATTGTGTTTCACAAAATAGTTGCAGGAGGCGCGCTGGGATTTGAATTTATTCCCCTTCAGCGATTCCAGTTGGCTTTGCAGGCAGAGATAATCCGGGTATTTCTGA
>JAQUKF010000010.1 GCA_028719265.1 Candidatus Omnitrophota bacterium | reverse complement strand
AAAATAAAAGCAAAACTGGCAGCCCACGGAGACAAAATGTCAAGGCAAACGGTACTGATCCTGGATTTTGGTTCGCAATATACGCAACTGATCGCGCGCAGGGTAAGGGAAAACAAGGTTTTTTCAAAAATAATCCCCTACAATACCCCGGCAAAAGAGATTGCCGCCGCCAACCCGAAAGGACTGATATTTTCCGGAGGCCCGGCTTCGGTCACTGACAAAAAATCCCCTTATCCGGATAAAGGGATATTTAAACTGGGAATACCTATATTGGGTATCTGTTACGGCATGCAGGTAATCTGCGAAATGCAGGGAGGAAAGGTAAAACACACCCGGGAGAGAGAATTCGGTAAAACAGAGCTATTTCTTGACGATAACCGCGACCTCTTCAGCCACATGCCGGGTAATTTTACCTGCTGGGCCAGCCATGGGGATTATGTAACCAAGCTGCCAGCCGGTTTTCATATCAGCGCGCACACCGCCAATACGCCGATTGCAGCCATATCCAATCAGAAAAGAAAGATATATGCCGTTCAATTCCATCCGGAAGTAACGCATACAGAAAAGGGAAACCAGATCCTGTGTAATTTCCTCTTCAAGATCTGCGGCTCCTTCAGCAGATGGACTATGCAGTCGTTTATCAAAGAATCCATAGAGACCATCAAAAAGACCATCGGCAGGGATAAGGTAGTGCTGGGTTTAAGCGGAGGAGTAGATTCTTCCGTAGCCGCCTTATTGATCCATAAAGCGATCGGCAGGAATTTACGCTGTATTTTCATCGATAACGGACTGCTCAGGAAGGGAGAAGCGGAGCAGGTCAAGAGCGTTTTTAAGGATATGTACCATCTTAACCTTAGCTATGTAGACAGGAGTAAAAGATTCCTGGAGCGCCTGAAAGGCGTGACCGATCCGGAAAGCAAACGCAAGATAATAGGAGATGAGTTTGTAAAAGTTTTTGAGGAAGAGGCCAAGAAAACCAAAGGGGCCAAGTTCCTGGGACAGGGCACGCTTTACCCTGATGTCATTGAATCAGTCTCTCCTTCCGGCGGACCAAGCAGGAAAATAAAAAGCCACCATAACGTAGGAGGCCTGCCTGCACACATGCACCTTAAGCTTATCGAGCCCTTAAGGGAATTATTCAAAGATGAAGCCAGGGAGATCGGAAGACAGCTTGGCCTCCCTGAGAATATCATACAACGCCAGCCTTTCCCGGGCCCGGGCCTGGCGGTAAGGATCGTCGGAGAAATAACTCCGGAACGCCTGGACCTATTAAGAGAGGCGGATAAACGGGTGATCGAAGAGATATCCAGAGCGGGGCTTTACAGCCAGATATGGCAGTCATTCGCCATCCTGCTGCCCATAAAGAGCGTAGGGATAATGGGCGATGAACGGACATACGAAAATGTCGCCGCTATCCGCTGCGTATCCAGCTTTGACGGCATGACCGCCGACTGGGTAAAGCTTCCGTATGAGGTCATGGAAAGGATATCTAACCGTATCATCAATGAAGTACGGGGTATCAACCGCGTAGTTTACGATATAAGCTCCAAGCCTCCGGCAACAATTGAGTGGGAATAAATTAACCCTCTTTAACCCCAATGTCTCATTCTGATTTTGTCCATCTACACCTGCATACGCAGTACAGCCTTCTTGACGGAGCCTGCCGCATACCGGAAATACTGGCGATAGCAAAAAACCATAAAATGGATTCTCTGGCCATAACCGATCACGGTAATATGTTCGGGGCGATCGAATTCTACCTGGAGGCCCGCAAGGCCGGGATAAAACCCATAATCGGCTGCGAGGTTTATGTTGCCCCAAAAAGCAGGTTGGATAAAAGCGGCAGCGGCATAGAAGAGACGGCAAACCATCTGATCCTGCTGGTACGCGACGAAACAGGGTACCAGAACCTGATAAAGCTGGTCTCCATCGGTTACCTGGAAGGATTCTATTACCGGCCGCGCATAGACAAGGAGATCCTTTCCCGGCACAGCCAAGGCTTAATCGGCCTCTCCGCATGCCTGAAAGGCGAAATACCCTGGCTGGTCCAACAAAAACGTTTCAATGATGCGCTGAAAGCTGCCGAGGCCTACCAGGAAATATTCGGCAAAGAGAACTTCTACCTGGAGATGCAGGCCAACTCCATCCCGGAACAAAAAGTAGTAAATGACGCGCTGTTAAAAATATCCGCGCAGCTGGACATCCCGGTAGTCGCTACAAACGACGTGCACTATCCCTCCAAAGACAAGGCCGAGGCCCACGAAGCCCTGCTCTGCATCCAAACCCAGTCAACCCTGGATGACCCCAGGCACATGAAGTTGCAAACGAATGAATTCTATTTCCGCTCCCCCGAGGAGATGAAAGAAGTATTCAAGGATTGCCCGCAGGCAATAAAGAATACAATAGGTATAGCCGAACGATGCAACCTGGAGCTTGATTTTGCTCAGATGCATCTTCCAAAATACACCCCTCCGGAAGGCAAAAACAAGGAATCCTTCCTGCTTGAGCTTTGCGAAAATGGGCTGGAGAAAACCGGCCTAAAGAATAACCCCGACGCAAGGCCCCGCCTTGAACATGAATTGAAAATTATCAAACACATGGGCTTTATCAGTTACTTCCTGATTGTCTGGGATTTTATCGCCTACGCCAAATCCCAGGGTATCCCTGTCGGGCCGGGCAGGGGATCGGCGGCAGGAAGCCTGGTCAGCTATCTCCTGGGTATCACCGATCTTGATCCGCTCAAATACGGCCTGCTCTTCGAAAGATTCCTGAATCCCGAACGCCTGGGGCTGCCGGACATTGATATAGATTTCTGTTATGAGCGCAGGCAGGAAGTCATAGATTACGTGACCAATAAATATGGAAGAGAGAACGTAGCGCAGATCATTACTTTCGGGACAATGCAGGCGCGCGGGGTAATCCGGGATGTGGGCAGAGTAATGTCCATACCTTATGCGGATGTGGACAAGATAGCGAAAATGATCCCGGCCGAACTCGATATGACCCTTAAAAAAGCCATGGAAAGCGAGCCGGAACTGGGCAATCTGTACAAAAACGACCCGCAGATCACAAGACTGATCAATACCGCCCTTTCCCTCGAAGGATTGAACCGGCACGCATCGGTGCATGCGGCAGGGGTAATTATCGCGGACAAACCCCTGAACAACTACATGCCCTTGTTTAAGACCGGCGACGATCAGGTCACTACCGGCTACAGCATGGAGATCCTTGAAAAAATAGGTCTGCTTAAAGTGGATTTTCTCGGATTAAAAACTCTTACGGTCATCGAAGAGACGCTGAAACTTATCAAGAAAACCAGAGGGGTAGATATCAATATCAAGAAGATCACCTTTGACGACCCCAAGACCTACAAACTCCTTGCCTCCAGCCATACGATCGGCGTATTCCAGGTTGAAAGTTCAGGGATGCGCGACCTGCTTAAAAAACTTGTGCCCGAGCGTTTCGAAGACCTTATCGCGCTTTTAGCCCTTTACCGCCCCGGGCCGATCGGATCGGGCATGCTTGACGACTTCATGAAACGCAAACACGGATTGACTCCCATAAAATACGAACATCCCAAACTGGAACCCATACTTAAGGAAACTTACGGGATAATGGTCTATCAGGAACAGATAATGCAGATTGCTTCCGCCTTAGCCAGTTTCTCGCTCGCCCAGGCGGATATCCTGCGCAAAGCCATGGGAAAGAAGATCCCGGAGGTTATGGAAAAACAGAGGAATAACTTTACCCGCGGATGCCTGAAAAACGGGATAAAAGAATCCACCGCAACCAAGATATTTGACCTGATAGAGTATTTTTCCGGGTACGGCTTCAACAAATCGCATTCTACCGCCTATGCCCTGATTTCCTACCGTACGGCATACCTAAAGGCTAACTACCCCGTGGAATTCATGACTGCCTTGCTTACCTCCGAACGAGACAATACAGACAAGATCGTCACCTACGTGAATGAGGCCCAGCAGATGGGCTTAAAGGTCATGCCGCCGGATATAAACGAAAGCGACGTGCTTTTTAAGGTAGAGAGCGAGTCAAGCATACGCTTCGGGCTTCTGGCGATAAAAAATGTGGGCAGGGGGGCCAGCGAATCCATCGTAAAAGCCAGGGAAGAAGGAAAATTTAAATCCCTCGAAGACCTCTGCGGCAGGATAGACTTAAGACTGGCAAACCGAAAAGTATTGGAAAGCCTGATCAAATGCGGAGCGATGGACTGCCTGGGGACTTTAAGGGCAAGGATGTTCGCAAGCCTGGATACCATATTGGAAAGGTCGCAGAAGCTGCAAAAGGAAAAATCCAGCGGGCAACTTTCCTTCTTCGATAATACGATCTCATCCAACGGGTTCGGAAAAACTTCCGAGGTTTTAGCCGATTGCAAAGAATGGCCGGAGCCGCAGCTGTTATCATTTGAAAAAGATATGCTCGGTTTTTACGTCAGCGGCCACCCCTTGGCCCGCTACGCAAAACAGCTCAAGCGCTTTGTCTCATGCTCCACTGCCAACCTGCACGAACACAAGGACCAGGACACCATAAAGATCGTCGGGTTAATCTCAAAGATCAAACAGACCGTTACGCGCGCCAAGCAGGAAAAGATGGCCATATTGAAACTGGAAGACCTCGACGGGGCAGTCGAAGCCCTGGTCTTCCCGCGCGCCTTCTCCAGGGTAAGCAGATATATCCTGCCTAACACGATCGCGCATATCCGCGGCACATTGAACCTTACAGAAGATACCCCGAAAATAATTGTGGAGGACCTTTTTCCGTTTGAAGAAATCTACAGATTGATCACGGCCATGAGCATAAACCTTTCAGGGATAAAAGAGAACATATTTGAATCCCTAAAATCGCTGCTTTCGGAACATAAAGGCACTGTCCCCATATACCTAAAACTGGATACCGGTCTTCCCGGAAAACAGGCCCAGGTAAAATCCAGGGTGCAAATGGTAGTAGGAGAGAATCTCTACGTTTTGCCTTCGGATAAATTAATACAGGAGCTTGACGAACTGCTCGGGGAGGACCGTCTTTCCTTAGTGCTGTAGGAATAAAAGGGAAATTCCGCAAGAATCCCCGTTTTTTAACGCCAAAACGGGGTTTGGGGGAGAACAAAAGAAAGTACCGGGCTCTCATTATTTCTTGACATCGTAACTTTTTGCTGTTATTATATTTAGAAAATACACCCCATAGCCAAAGAATTACGGACACACCCGTGCGGGGTAAGGAGGATTGATATGACCAAGAAAGACATTGTCTTAAAAGTATCCGACGAAACGAATTTGAAACAAATAGATGTCAAAGAGGTCGTGCAAAGGACATTTGATTGTATTGTCGACGCCCTGGTCAGGGGAGAGCGGATAGAATTACGCAACTTTGGCGTCTTCAGGATAAAACAGAGGAAAAGCCGCACCGGCAGAAACCCGCGCACCAACCAGGTTATCCCTGTCCCGCCCAGAAAAGTAGTAATCTTTAAAGCAGGCTTGGAAATGAAACAAAAGATAAAATAAAAAGTAAGTAGCAGACAAGTAGATAGAAGGCAGGCGGCCTGAATACTACATACTGCATACTAACTACTGAATTTAATATGTACAAAAGGGTCCCCGGCACCAAAGATATTCTGCCTGACGAAGTAATCCGCTGGCAGAGGATTGAAGAAGCGGCTCGCGGTATATTCTCTCTCTATAACTACCATGAAATACGCACGCCCATCATCGAAGAGGCCTCTCTCTTCAACCGCACCCTGGGAGATACCGCCGAAATAGTGCAAAAGCAGATGTTCCTCATCCACAACCGGGAGGATCTATACGCCTTGCGCCCTGAGGGCACGGCTTCGATCGCGCGCAGCTACCTCGAGAACAGCCTGGATAAAACAAACGCCTTTGTAAAACTTTATTATATGGGGCCCATGTTCCGCCTGGAGCGTCCGCAGAAGGGAAGATTACGCCAATTCCACCATATAGGCTGCGAGGCCATAGGTTCACAGGATGCGGCCCTGGATATTGAAGTAATCAGCCTGGCTATACACCTTTTAGAAAGTTTCTCTATAAATGATTACCAGTTGAAGATCAACAGCCTGGGCTGCCCATCCGACAAACAAAGGCTCTCTTCGGATTTAAAACAGGGGCTGCAGAAAGAAAAAGGCAACCTTTGCCCCGACTGCCAGACAAGGATAGAAAACAACGTTTTGAGAATACTGGACTGCAAGAATGACTCCTGCAGAAGAATCGTCGAAAGGCTTGAGCTTAAAAACAGCCATCTCTGCCGGGAATGCCTCAGCCATTTCCAGGAAGTAATAGACGGGTTAGGCAGCCTGGATATCCCTTTAAAGATAGAACAGCAGCTCGTGCGCGGGCTGGACTATTACAACCGGACGGTGTTTGAATTTACTCACCCGCAGTTAGGCAGCCAGGATGCCATCGGGGCGGGCGGCCGCTACAACAATCTAGTCAGTGAACTGGGTGGTCCGGATACGGCAGGCATAGGATTCGCCTTCGGGGTGGAACGCCTGCTTTTAGCCTCAAAAGCAACAGGGGACCAAAAAGAGAAAAAACTGGTTTACCTGATCACAATGGGGGATGCGGCTAAAAAAACCGGAATAAAGCTGCTAAACCGCATGCGTTCATCGGGGATTCCCTGCGAAACGGATTACCTGAACAAATCCTTGAAAGCGGCTATGCGCTCGGCCAACGACGCAGGCGCCAGGTTCGTCCTGATCCTGGGGGAGGACGAGCTAAAGAAAAACAAGGTATCCCTAAAAGATATGTCCAACAGCGAACAAAGAGAGATTGGAATCGAAGAACTAACCAAGGAATTGGAATGTTAAGAACACATACTTGCGGCGAGCTTACCGCCGCGCACAATACACAAGAAGTAACTCTCTGCGGGTGGGTAGCCCGCAGGAGAGACCACGGAAAGCTGATCTTTATCGATATCCGTGACCGCAGCGGTTTCACCCAAATCGTCTTTATACCCAAGGAATCCGGGGAGGCTTACAAGCTAGCCCAGGAATTAAGGAATGAGTTCGTGATCCGCTTAAGCGGCACGGTAAACAAACGGCCAAAAGGAACGGTCAATGAAAAACTGGCAACCGGCGAAATTGAAGTACTGGCCAAAGAACTGGAGATACTCAACCCCAGCATGAACCCTCCTTTTGAAATCGAGGAAGAAAGCGAAATAACCGAAGAGACGCGGCTTAAATACCGTTACCTGGACTTAAGGCGAAAAAAGACCTTCAACAACCTTGTTTTGCGAAGCGACCTCTATAAAATCATCCGGGATTACCTCGGAAAGAACAAATTCATCGAGTGTGAAACCCCAATACTTACTAAATCCACTCCTGAAGGCGCCAGGGATTACCTTGTGCCGTCAAGGCTCAACTACGGACATTTTTTTGCCTTGCCGCAATCCCCGCAGTTATTCAAACAAATACTCATGGTGGCAGGGATAGAAAGATACTACCAGATAGCCAAATGCTTCCGGGATGAAGACCTGCGTGCCGACCGCCAGCCGGAATTCACCCAGCTGGATATCGAGATGTCCTTTGTCAACGAAGAAGATATATTCGGCCTGACCGAAGGCCTGATGCAGGCGATACTTAAAGAGCTAAAAGGGATAGAGATAAAAACGCCTTTCCCACGCATAAGCTATGACCAGGCCATGGAAAAATATAAATCGGATAAACCGGATTTAAGGAAAGAGGCGGGGAGCGATTTTGCTTTCTGCTGGGTAGTAGATTTTCCCTTGTTCAAGTATAACGAAGAGGAAAAACGCTGGGAGAGCGAACATCACCCGTTTACCGCTCCGGCTGAATGCGACCTGGAAAACCTGGAAAGCGCCCCGCAAAAGGTAAAATCCCGCTCATATGACCTGGTATTAAACGGCATGGAACTTGGCAGCGGCTCGATCAGGATCCACCGAAGCCAGCTCCAACAAAAGGTATTCGATATAATAGGAATAAGCAAAGAGGAGGCGGATAAACGTTTCGGTTTTTTACTTGAGGCATTTCAATTCGGCGCCCCGCCGCACGGGGGTGTCGCTTTCGGGCTAGACAGGCTGCTGGCTATCCTTTCGGGAGAAGAGAGCATACGGGAAGTAATCACCTTCCCGAAAAACTCATCCGCTTTCTGCCCGCTGACCAGCGCGCCTTCGGAAGTCGAAGATAAACAATTAACGGAATTGGGTATAACCATCAGAAGGAGGAAGTAAAATGAAAACGGTCAAAATTGCAGGAGCCTGCCTTTTGGCATCAATATTAACCTTGTCAGGCTGCGTAGCCAGGACTTATAACCTGACCCGAGACAGGCTGGATCAGGATCTTTCCCCGTCTTCCGGCAACCGGGGATATATAACGGGAAGCGCCCCGGCCGAACCGCAGGAAAGAAAAAGCACGCGCACTACCAGGGTCTTCGAGGTTGAGCTGGGTTTCTCCAAACCCGAGCAATCAAAATACCGCTCTACCACACCGTCAACAATGAGCAGCAACACGGATGAACCGGTAATCATCCGGGAGGAACAGGTAGAGGAGGTCCTGCAGGAAAACTTTGAAAGCTACACCGTAGAAAAAAATGATACCTTGCAAAAGATCTCGAAGAAATTCTACGGAACCACCAGGAAATGGCCGAAGATTTATGAAGCTAACAAGGATATCCTGCGTTCACCGGACAGGCTTTATACGGGACAGGTATTAAAAATACCCGTAACCGCTGAATTAAAAACCGAGGTCGTGGAGCTGGCGGAACCGAAAGAAAACCTTAAATAGTGGACAGAATAATAAAATTCGAATCGCAAAACGAAGCGCAGATATTCTTCGGCGCCCATGATTCCAACACCAGGAGCATCGAGAAGGAATTCAAAGTAAAATTCACCCTGCGCGGCGACCATTTGAAAATAAGCGGGACCGCCAACAATGTCAAGAACGCCTTCCAGTTAGTAGAATACCTGCTGGAAGGATTACGTTCGGGAAATGGCGAGATCGACAGGAACGATCTTTCCTACCTGATAGCAGGCTTCAAGAATAGACACAGGGAAACAGGCCGGACAGGCCTGGATACCGGCATCACGCGCTCATCGGCAGGAAAACTGATCGGTCCAAAAACATCCGGGCAGAATGAATATGTCGAGGCGATAAAGAAATACGATATTGTCTTTGGTGTAGGGCCGGCGGGAACAGGAAAGACTTACCTGGCCATGGCATGCGCGGTAGAGGCCCTTAAGAAACAGGAAGTGCGCAGGATAATACTGACCAGGCCGGCTATCGAAGCGGGTGAATCACTTGGTTTTTTGCCGGGAGACATGCAGGCGAAGATATCTCCATACCTAAGGCCGCTTTACGACGCCCTCTACGACATGATGGAGGCCGAACGCATCGAGAAATACATAGAAACGGGAATAATCGAAGTCGCCCCGCTGGCCTACATGAGGGGCAGGACCCTCAACGACGCTTTCATTATCCTGGACGAGGCGCAGAACTGTACCGCCGAACAGATGAAAATGTTCCTCACCCGCCTGGGGTTCGACTCCAAAGCGGTAATCACCGGGGACATGACCCAAAGCGACCTGCCTAACGGCAAACCTATCGGACTCCTGCAGGCAAAGGACATACTCAAGGATGTCGAAGGGATAAAGTTCATTTACTTCAGCGGTTCCGATGTGGTCAGGCACGCCCTGGTACAAAGGATTATCGAAGCTTATGAAAAAACCATTAAATAAAAAAATCCTGATTCTTGCCGGCGGATCACTTTTCATATTTCTCTTCGCCGGAATTATCCGCATGAACCCGGCTGTGCCGCTGCTCCTAATCATCCTTTACATCAGTTTTTACAATACATTTTCCAGGACAAAAGGCGCCACTCTTACAAACTTAAGCTTTCTCTTCCTGATCTCCTTTACCACCGGCCATGTATTGCTCAAACACAATCTGCCTTTTTATTTTATACCGATAGCGATAATTCCTATGCTCAGCGCCTTGCTTTTCAGCAACCTCAGCATAGCCTACTTCCTGTCTCTGGCCACATCCTTGTCCCTTGCCTCTTGCTGCAGCGAACCTTTCAAGGCCCTGGCCGCCTTTACCGCCGCCTGCGCATGCGCGACCCTTTTGGTAAATAAAGCCCATAAACGCACTACGGTCATCCAGGCCGGACTGGCATCCGGACTGGTACAATTAATCGTTATCCTGCTCTTTGAGCATTTCTGGATCAATCAACCCCAGAGATACCTGGTAATCCTGCTTAACAGCCTGCTGTCGGGAGTAGTCGTGCTGGGGGTCTTGCCAATATTTGAATATCTCTTGGAGACAGTAACCAACATCAGCCTGTTAGAGCTGGCGGATTCACATCACCCCCTCTTGCAGCGCATGGTTCTGGAGGCGCCGGGCACTTACCACCACAGCCTGATAGTGGGGAATCTTTCGGATACTGCCTGCACAGCCATAGGGGCCAACGGTCTTCTGGCCAGGGTAGGGGCATATTACCATGATATCGGCAAACTCCAAAAACCGGAGTATTTCATAGAGAACCAGCAGATAAAAAAGAACCTGCACGACGAGCTTTCTCCGACGATGAGCAAATTAATAATCATGAACCATATAAAAGAAGGGCTGGAACTGGCCAAAAAGTATTCATTGAGCCCGGTACTCTGGGATTTCATCCAGCAGCACCACGGCAACAGCCTGGTCTATTATTTTTACCGCCGGGCGCTGGAAGGCAGAGAGGAAGATGAAGAGGTTACCGAAGAAGGCTTCCGTTATCCCGGTCCGAAACCGAACACAAAGGAGGCGGCGGTAGTCTTGCTGGCTGACTCCGTAGAAGCGGCTACGCGCACCCTAAAAGAGCCCAGCCCGGCAAAGATCGAAGAGGCGGTGCACAAGATAATAAACAATAAATTCATCGACGGCCAGCTTGACGAGTGCGAACTTACCTTGAAGGATATCGAAAAAATCTCCAGCGTATTCACCAAAATATTGAGCGGGATATACCACAGCCGGGTAAACTATTCCTAAAAACGTTACGCACAACGAGAATCCTGCCGGATTTCAAGCTTGAAATGATAAATATAACCGTCAGCAACCTGCAAAGCAAAGTGCCCATCCCCGCAAAACGCGCAAGGGAACTGGCCAGGAAAATAATTAGAAAGGAGAGCCGGCTAAAAAGGGGTTATATAAATATCTGTTTTACTGATGACAAGCTGATCGCTAAACTCAACGCCAGGTTCCTGAAAACACGCGGCCCCACGGATGTGATAGCATTCAACCTGGATAAGGGCCGGCGCGGCGCGGACCTTTCGGCGGATATAGCTATCTCCGCCGAAAGGGCGATAAATAACGCCCGGCGTTTCAAAAATACCTGCGGCAAGGAACTGTTATTATACGTCGCTCACGGGATATTGCATATCCTGGGTTTTGACGACCGCAGCCGTCAACAAGCAAAATTAATGCGCAAAAAGGAAAATGAATATGTCAATAGATAAAACCCAGGCACTGATCTTGAATAAACGCGATATCCGCGAAACCTCGATAATCATAGATTTTTACAGCAGGGAATTCGGCAAGCTCAGCGGCCTGCTCAAGGGGATACGCGCAGAGCCGCATAAATTCGCCTCTAATCTTGAGCCGTTCTCCTTGAACGAGATAATTTTCTACAGGAAGACCCGTTCGAGTATCCATCTGGTCAGCCAGGCGGATAAACTCAGCGATTTCTCGGCTATCCGCTCCAGCATCGAAAAGACCACCCAGGCGGGCTTTATGATGGAGATGATCGCCTCCATTATGCAGCCGGAAGACAAGAATGAAGAGGTCTTTGACCTGGCGCTGGCAAGCCTCAAGGAAATGGAAACAAACTATAACCCATCCAAGATCGCCACCATATTCAAGATCAAGATGCTTAACCTTTCAGGGTTCAAGCCGCATTTTGACTCCTGCGTCTCCTGTTCGGAAACGATCAACGGCCAGGCAAAATTCAGCCTCTCGATGGGCGGGTTGCTTTGCCCGCGCTGCATGCAGAAAGATCCCTCAAGCCGCTCGATCTTCCGGGGGACAATAGCCACGGTCCTGCACATAGAAAGGAACGCCTTCAGCGCAAGCCTTAACCTGGGGATGAACCCGCAGATAAAAAAAGAACTCGACCTGATCCTGAATTCTTTCTTGAGCTTCCATTTAGGGAGAGAACTGAAAAGCCAGAAACTGATGAACAAACTGGAGGTGGCGGTATGAAAATAGCAGTTGTCGGCCCGGGCGCTATGGGATCGCTTTTTGCCGCTTTCTTGTCAAAATCGAAAGAAGAGGTCTGGCTGTTGGATAAAAGCAGGGAGAATGCCGCCGGGTTAAACTCTTCCGGGATCTGCGTAACCGGATCTTCCGGTTCATGGCGGGCAAAACCTAAGGTTACGGCTAATATCCAGGATATAGGGAAAGCCGACCTTTTGATCATATGCGTAAAATCCTTCAATACCAAGCAGGCGGTCGAACAGACAAAACCGTTGTTGCAGCAGAATACAAAAATAATGACATTGCAAAACGGCGCAGGCAATATCGAAATTATCTCTGAGCTTGCCGGGGAAGACCGGGTAATCGGCGGGATAACCAATGAAGGCGCAACCCTCATTTCCCCCGGACAACTCCACCATGCCGGCAGGGGAGAAACCCTCATTGGAACGCTCGACGGCAAGCTTCCCGTAGAAATACGCAGCATACGCGAGATATTCAATAAGATCGGCCTGCAAACCAAATTGTCCCGTGATATAAAAGGGCTCATCTGGTCAAAGCTTATAATCAACGCGGGGATTAACGCCCTGACAGCTGTCACCAGGCTGCCCAACGGCAGGATTATCGAATTTGAAGGCACCAGAAGGATCCTGAGAGAAACAGTTACCGAGGCCGTGCGTATCGCTAAAAGAAAACGCGTAAAACTTATATATGATGACCCGCTGGCCAAAGTAGAGGCTGTCTGCGAGGGGACCGCCGGCAATACCTCGTCAATGCTCCAGGACATATTGCATAAAAAGCGCACGGAAATAGATTTCATCAACGGGGTGATCGTGCGGCTCGGGCAGGAGCTGGGTATAGCGGTACCGACCAATAAGCTCCTTGTTGACCTGGTCAAAACCATAGAATCAAGCTACCCGCTTAGGCTTGAGCCTTAAAAATCAGTCAGATGCCCCTCACTCCGAAAACGCGCAAATACCTGATCATCTTTCTTATCCTGGGATGGGGAACAACCCTGGGATACCTTGCCTTGCGCGGCGATAAAAAAGAAACAACGAAGGCCCAAAGGCTCTGGAGACAGAACCGCCTGTTAATGGGCACATTCTGGGAGGTAACATCCACGGATAAAGATGCGGCCGATATCGTCTTTTCCGAAGCAGGGCGCATTGAAAAACTGCTTAGTAAATACATCCCCGAAAGCGAAATCTCACAGCTCAACCGCAAAGGGAAACTAGAGGTAAGCCCGGATACCTTCTATATCATAAAAAAAGCAAAGGAGCTCTGGGAAAAAACAGGAGGCGCCTTTGATATAACTGTCGCTCCCCTGGTCGATATTTGGGGCTTCAGCGAAAAGGAATACAGGATCCCCAGCGAACAACTGATAAAGGAAACCTTAAGGCTTGTCGGATGCGATAAAATCATTTTGCATGAAAAAAATAATGTGGTAAAATTTATGTTTCCGGGGATGAAAATCGACCTGGGGGCGATCGCCAAAGGTTTTGCCCTGGATAAGGCGGTAGCCAAATTAAAAAAGAACAATATACGCAACTGCCTGATCAACGCAGGGGGACAGGTTTACGCGCTGGGAGAGGCGCCGGCAGGGAAATGGAAAGTGGCCATCCAGGACCCGCGGAAACAGGAGATCTCCAGGGCCGTCGAGTTAAAAGACGCCTCTATTTCTACCAGCGGGGATTATGAACAATTCTTCTTTAAGAACGGAAGGCGCTATTGCCATATCTTAAACCCGAAGAAAGGATATCCCGCAGAATCAGGGATTGCCTCTGTGACGGTTATCGACAATAGCGGGCTTAAAGCCGACGCCTTATCTACCGCCGCCCTTATTCTGGGCAGGGAAGGGTTGGAAACCTTAAAAAATGAGTTCCCGGAAGCCGAATTCTTAGCGATCAAGGAAACACAATGAAGAACGCCGCCAGAAAACCACTGAATATTTTCGCCCTGTTCCTGCCGGAAATCAAGGAACTGCTGGAAAGAAAAGACTTCGTAGGCATAAAGAACCTGATGAGGACTATTAACTCCATGGACCTGGCCGAAGGCTGGAGAAACCTGGAGCCTAATTCCAAGATCATCATCTTCAAACTGCTGGGCACCAAGAAATCCGTTGAACTTTTCGAAAACCTTCCTTTCGAAGAACAAACCTACATCATAGATAACCTGAACAACCAGGAGGTCGCCCAGATCATCAATGACATGGCCCCAGACGAAAGGGCTGACCTTTTCAAAGAACTTCCCGAAAAAGCCTTCCGCAAACTGTTCCTTCTGATCGGCAAGGAGCACGCCTCGAACGTACGCGAACTGATGCATTTCAAGGAAGGCACCGCCGGAAGCCTTATGACAACGGAATTCGTCGAGCTCAAGAAAGAAATGACCGCAAAACAGGCAATCCTGCATATACAGGTAAACCTGCGCACCGACCATAGAGAAAATATATACTCCCTTTTCGTAACCGACGAAAACCACAGGCTGGTAGGGGTAATCCCCCTGCAGGAATTGCTCAAGGCGCCGCCAGACATATCCATAAAGGAAATGATGACCCGCGCCGAATTGATCAAGGTTGACGCCGACACGGACGCCAATGATGTCTCCATACTCTTCAAGAAATACGACCTGTTTGACGCCCCGGTAGTAGACAAAAACAACACCCTCATCGGTATTATCACGGTCGACGATATCGTGGAAAGTATAGAGAAGGAGGCTACCAAGGAATTCTACGAAATCGGAAAGATGAGCCCGGAAGGAGGCGAAATAATCAGCTATTCCGAAGCAACGGCGATAGACCTGATAAAAAGAAGGAGCGGATGGCTGATATTACTGCTTGTCTTTGACTTCCTTACCGGAACGGTATTGAAAAATTTCGAGGCAACCCTCAGCTCCGTAGTGGCCCTGACTTTCTTCATACCCATGCTCCTGGACACAGGGGGGAACGCAGGAGCGCAAACCTCCATTACAATCATCAGGGGGCTGGCTACCGGCGACGTAAATATCAAAAACGTGTTCAGGGTGATCCGGCTTGAGTTCAAGACGGCGCTACTTATGGGGTTGATCGTAGGCTCGGTGGCCTTTGGCAGGGCTCTTTTACTGCAAAAGGATTTTATTTTGGCGGCTGTAGTAGGAATGACAATGCTTTCGATCGCCGTATTGGCGATAGGCACCGGGGTATTCCTTCCTTTGTTTTCCAAAAAGATCGGGCTTGATCCGGCGGTGCTGGCCGGGCCGATAACCACCAGCGTGGTTGACGTAGTCGGCCTGATCATTTATTTCAAAATAGCCCAGATGTTCATACCGGGTTTAGGATAAGATGAACACAGCAGAGATAACCGCCCTAAAGAACAAAAGAAAAATAACCATGCTTACCGCCTATGATTATCCGGTAGCCGAATTGGTGGATAAGGCGGGCATAGATATTATCCTGGTAGGGGATTCACTGGCAAACGTAATCCTGGGTCTGGATTCAACCAAACAGGTAGGCATGGCGGAGATGCTGCACCACACCAAGGCCGTGAGGCGGGCGGTGAAAAACTCCCTGCTGGTGGCGGATATGCCATATGAATCATACCAGGCGCATCCCGAAGAATGCGTAAAAAATGCCAGGAGGTTTATCGATGAAGCGGGAGCCGAGGCGGTAAAACTCGAATGGTTTGAAAATTGTCCTCAGGTAACCAGGGCGATAGCTTCATCGGGCATTCCCGTAATGGGGCATATAGGCCTTACCCCCCAGACCGTGGATAAGATCGGCGGATTCAAGGTACAGGGAAAGGACGCGCAGGCGGCAAAAAAACTCATAGAACAAGCGCAGGAGCTGGAAAGATGCGGGTGTTTTTCAATAGTTCTTGAATGCGTACCCGACAAGATCTCCGAGCTTATCAGCGGCAAAATACATATCCCCGTCATCGGCATAGGCGCAGGGGTCCACTGTGACGGCCAGGTCCTGGTCATAAACGATATGCTCGGTCTTTTTAACCGCTACATGCCTAAATTCGTCAAGAAGTACGCCGACCTTTCCGCGCTTGCCTCCAAAGCCATAGAAGAATTCAGGGATGAAGTCCTCCGGGAGGAGTTCCCGGACAAAGAGCATTCCTTCGGAATAAAAGAAGAGGAGCTCAATAAACTAAAATGACAAATAACCGAATGCTTAAATTCCTGACCAGCTCGATCACCCTCATTTTTTGCCTGTTGTTCGTAGCCCACTTTGCGGGGAGAAATATCCTGCGACAATACATATCTTACGGCGTCGGCGACTGCAAGAGCGTGCCCATTCTCTGCATGCAGCCGGATGAAAAGGCCTTAAACCCCGAACCCGACAAGGAATATATCGACACCCTCGTACCGCAAAGCTTCCCCAAAATGTCAATTATGGCACCCAAAGGGTTCAACCTCGTCCAGGAACTGATCAAGAGAAAATATTACAAAAAAAGACATCCCGATAACAACGCGGTCATATACCTGCTGTACCAGAAGCCGGGGGCATTCCTGAAACTTTACCCGGACGTACGCAAACAGGGGATAAACGACAATTACGAATTCATACGCCGGCTGATGTACGCCAATCTCAACAAGGTAAACGACATAACCGATGCCTTTTTCGTGATCATGAAAAGCATATTTACTCCGGATATAGGCCAACAGAACATCTGCCGGATGATCAGCTTCAAGATGGTAGATAAAAGAGGATTTGTGAATTATACGATGGTAAAACCCAATAATTATTTCGACTGCAATGTACTTGATGCCGAAGGAAACTTTTTCAAGGTCTATATCAGGGATATCGGGGGCCGGCTGGACCTTAACAAGGTCTTTACGATTCTATCTACATTAAAACCGGCAGAATGACGGTATCGGCCCTTATTTATTCCCGCAGGGCCCTCGCGTTTTAAGCGAGAACCCTGCCAAATCATCACGCGTTTCCAATCATAACAAATAAAATCGCTTTACCGGCAGCGCCGCCATCTTTCATGGAACCGGAGAGAATACCTGTATAAAAGCCATAAAGCGCTCAAAATTTACTTGCTCTTTAAGCCATATTGTGCTAAAAATAAATATCTTGATTGACCTTTAAACGCATTAACCACACGGCCGCATCAAGCAGTACCTTCTAAGCCGTAAAGGCATTTAAATAATTATGACAGAGAACCTGATGGACAAAATCGTCTCCCTGTGTAAACGCAGGGGGTTTATCTTCCAAAGCAGCGAGATTTACGGCGGACTGGCCAATACCTGGGATTACGGTCCTTATGGGGTGGAGCTTAAGAACAACCTTAAACGCGCCTGGTGGAAATCCAACGTCCATGAGCGAAGCGACATATTGGGGATGGACGCATCCATACTTATGCATCCCAAAACATGGGAAGCCAGCGGCCACGTGCATAATTTCTTTGATTTGAAGAGCGACTGCAAAAATTGCAAAAGGCGTTTCAAGACTTCAGACTTAAAAGACAAAGAGCACTGCCCGGAATGCTCGGGGGAACTTACCGAATCCCGTCCGTTCAACCTGATGTTCAAGACCCACCAGGGCCCGGTAGAGGATTCTTCCAACACGATATACATACGTCCGGAAACAGCACAAGGGATGTTCGTCAATTTCCTAAACATACTTGACTCGCGGCACCCTAAACTGCCGTTTGGCCTGGCGCAAATCGGGAAATCCTTCCGTAATGAAATAACCCCGGGGAACTTCACCTTCCGCACGCGTGAGTTTGAACAAATGGAGATAGAATATTTCGTAAAGCCGGCCGACGCGCAGAGAGCGCTGGATGAATGGATTGAATACCGCTTCAGCTGGTATCTGGGGCTCGGCATAAAGAAAGAAAATTTGAGGAAGCGCCAACACGGTAAGGACGAACTGGCGCATTACGCCCACGCCTGCATGGACATAGAATACTCTTTCCCGTTTGGATGGAGCGAGCTTGAGGGAATCGCAAACCGTTCCGATTTCGACCTGAAACAACACTCTCAATACAGCGGCAGGGACCTGCAATACTT
>JAQUKF010000009.1 GCA_028719265.1 Candidatus Omnitrophota bacterium | reverse complement strand
ATTTATCTCCGCCTAAATCCAGTGTGCGGATAACCACCGGGTGAGGGCTCATCTGCTCGGCTACATATTTATAAGCCTGGTAATGCTCATCCTCGCTGGGAGAATCCTTGCGGTTCATATAAAAGAATTCCGTACGGTAAAGCCCTATCCCTTCGCTGCCGTGCAATTTAACCGAAGATACCTCGTCGGGAAATTCGATATTCGCGTTGATCGAAATTGCCCGTCCATCGACCATGACCGCCGGAAGCTCCTTGACCGACAAAAATCTTTCTGCGACGTTCTTCAGCTTTACGAGCTCTTCCTGATACTCCTGCAGGGTCGGCTCATCCGGGTTAATGATCACTATCCCGGTGTTGCCGTCAACAATAAGGGTGTCTCCGGGGTTAACCTTGGAGGTAATTCCTTCCAGGCCGACTACGGCGGGGATCTCCAGGGACTTCGCCATGATCGCGGTATGCGAGGTCTTGCCGCCCATATCGGTGACAAAGGCGGCGACATTCCTGGTGTGCATAGCCGCGGTATCCGAAGGGGAAAGGTCATGCGAGACGATAATCGCCTTTTCTTTTAGATCCCCCAGCCCCTTCTTCTCCTTGCCCAGGAGGTTCCTCAATATCCTCCTGCCGACATCGTTAATATCGGCGATACGCTCTTTAAGGTATTCATCCTCTATCTTAAGGAATACGCTTATATATTTCTTCAGGACCTCCGAAAATATATAGGCAACGTTAAGCTGTTCCTTCTTGAGCCGCGAGATAACCTCTTCGATAAGCATGCGGTCTTCCAGTACCAGAAGGTGCGCATCGAATATCTGGGCTTCCTCCTGCCCCATATCGGAACTGATCTTTTTCTGCAGCTCTATGATCTCGCGGCGGGTCTTGATCAACGCTTCTTCAAAAAGCTGGATTTGAAGCGGGATATCTTCCCAGGCGATCGTCTCTGGCAATACGACAAACTCCTCCTTGCCAAGCTTGTAGGCCTTACCTATACTTATCCCGGCGGCCGCGCCTATACCTTTTAATTGAATCATATCGCTTCCTCGCTGTTAATAAGCTTTTCCAGCTCCTTCATTGCCTCCTCCGCGTCTACTCCGTCGGCCTCCACGATGATCAAACTGCCCTTTTCCGCCCCAAGCATAAGAATACCCATAATGGATTTACCGTTAACTTCTTCATCGTCGTGGCGGACGGTAATGCGCGAATCGAATTTGTTCGCTATCTGCACAAACAAAGCGGCCGGACGGGCATGCAGGCCCTGTCCGTTTTTTACTGTAAGTTCTTTCTTAATCAAAGGCA
This sequence comes from Candidatus Omnitrophota bacterium, assembly GCA_028719265.1. GTDB lineage: Bacteria > Omnitrophota > Gorgyraeia > Gygaellales > Profunditerraquicolaceae > UBA6249. The sequence continues at coordinate 17,008 of JAQUKF010000009.1, read as the reverse complement.
TTTTCGTCTATTTGTTTCGTTTGTCCCGGTTTTACATATACGCCGGGAATCCAATAAGAACAAGAATAACTGGCCGCTCACGGATAAACTCCCGAACGCTAAATTTCTTCGATAAAACTCAAGATTATTTTCGCCAGCTTCTCCGCATCGTGGCGGATCACCCCGTCCTGGACCATGATAAAATCCTCTTCCACTACCCGGTATCCCAGGTTCTCTATGTTCTTGCGGTCATTGACTACAAGGAGCGCGTTCTCCCCGGAATAACGCTTCAATACCTGCTCGGGGACCTCACCGTTGTTCACGATGCAATAATCAAGTATGTGTTCAGAGCTGTGGGCGGTCAAGGCCTTGATATGGTCGCAAACGCTGTAGCCGTCTGTTTCCCCCGGCTGGGTCATCACATTGCAAACATAAACCTTGATCGCGTCCGATTCCGCAATATGAGCGGCGATATCCTTCGCCAGAAGGTTGGGAATAATGCTCGTGTATAAGGAACCCGGTCCCAAAACAATGATCTGCGCTTCTTTGATCGCCTTGATCGCATCCGGGGTGGCCATCGGGTGTTCGGGAGTAAGGCTGACGCTGCCGATCTTCTTTTGCGCCTTGGGTATCTGCCCTTCTCCGGATATGACCGAACCGTCTTTATAATGCGCCACCAGCGTCACATCCCCCAGGGTCGAAGGGATAACCTGTCCCCTCAAAGCAAGGACTTTACTGGTCTCCTTGATCGCCTTTTCGAAATCGCCGGTCAGGCGGGTCATTACCGTAAGAAAAAGGTTGCCGAAGGAATGCCCGGAAAATTCAGAATTCTTGTCAAAACGGAATTGGAAAAGATCGCGCATCAATGCCGGCGCATCGGCCAAGGCTACCAGACAGTTGCGTATGTCTCCCGGAGGCAGGACATCAAATTGCTGGCGGAGCCTCCCGCTTGAGCCGCCGTCATCGGCTACCGTTACAATAGCCGAGATGTTTGAAGAATAGCTCTTTAAGCCGCTTAAAAGAACGGATAAGCCAGTACCCCCGCCTACTGCGACTATGCGCGGCCCCCGGCTTAGCTGTTTCTTCTGGTATAAAAGATCTACCAGTTCCGTACCCCTGGAGGAGGGAACGAATACGGCAATGAAAGAACGCATCATCCGTTTTATCCCCAAAATCAGGATAATGATGCCGGAAATCACGATCAGGGCATCCAAGAGCTGAAGCAGCCAGAATTGCCCGTTCTTGAGGTTGGCCGTGCCGATAATCAAAAGCACTACTCCAAAGGCGCTCAAGAGCACCCAGCGCTTAATGCCTATGCCGGGATAGAACCATTTTAAGATGACACTCGGAACTGTTTTCATTTTTACGAAACAATCTGTTAAATATGATTATTTTACAGGACGACCACGCCCTCCAAAACAGGCGGGAATCTTATAAAGATAAAAACAAGATTACTAGATTTTTTTCTCGTCTTCCTGGGTAATAATCTTGATCACAGATTTTTCGTCCATGCAGGTACGCAGGGTATCGCGGAAATACTTGTCTTTCAGGAGCCGCGATATCCTTGCCAATGCCTTGAGGTGCGGGCCGGCGGAATCCTGCGGGGCAACGAGCAGAAAGAAGATAAAGGCCAGTTCACCATCAAGAGAATCGAAATCTACGCCTTTCTTGGAAAGCCCGAAGGCCGCCACCAGCTTATCCACGCAGTCGCATTTGGCATGGGGGATGGCTATGCCCTGTCCGATCGCCGTCGAACCCAGGGCTTCTCTTGCCATCAGGGCTTCGATCAGCTTGTTGCGGTTACGTTTTTCTACATCTCCGGCTTCGATCAGGAGATCCACCATTTCCTTGATCACATCTTCTTTGCGGGTAGATTTTATATCGGTAAGAATTGCCTTCTTCGAAAGAAAATCCATTATCTGCATCTGCTTCTCCTTTCAACTGACAAAACAAAGTAAATAAAAGCGGGAGACGGGATTTGAACCCGCGACATCAACCTTGGCAAGGTTGCGCTCTAGCCAGCTGAGCTACTCCCGCGTTACATAGCACCTTTCAATGCAATATCTCCTCCGGAATCAAAATACCTTCAACCTTGCCTCCGGAAGACTTTCGCCTATTTAAGGATTATCAATTGGGCGGAAGAGGATTTGAACCTCCAAGGGTTACCCCAATAGCTCCTAAGGCTATCGCGTATGCCAATTCCGCCATCCGCCCAAGGCAGCTTCAACGCCCCGGGTATCAGGTAAAAGAAAGCCTTTCTCTTTCACCCTTCTTCTTTAAAACTTTTCCCTGCATTCTACCTACTACATACTAAATTTATGAGCCTCCCGCGACTCGAACGCGGCACACCCACATTAAAAGTGTGGTGCTCTACCGGATGAGCTAGAGGCCCAAGCTTAAATGAATCAAGAACATTAATCTTTTATCAAACTAATTCCTTGCGAGTATAAACGAGCAAGGATAATTCCTGCAGTTGCGGGCAAATTCTCTTAAGGATTTGCGAAACGGTTAACTGCGGGAACAAAAAATCTAAAACTCCAGGACTTCCTTTTCTTTGGCTTTTAAGAGTTCGTCGATCTTGGCTATGTACCGATCGACCGCCTTCTGCAACTCTTCTATCCCGCGGAATTTATCGTCTTCGGAAATGACCTTGTCCTTTTCCAGTTTCTCTACGGTCTCCTTGGAATCCCTTCTGATCGTGCGTATGGAAACGCGCCCGTCTTCGGACATCTTATGGATCACCTTAGCCAGTTCCAGCCTTCTCTCCTTGGACAGCTGGGGAACGGCAAGCCTGATGATCTTGCCGTCGTTGGAAGGGTTGATCCCAAGATTTGATTTCAGGATCGCCTTCTCGACTTCAACAATTACCGTAGGGTCCCACGGCTGGATAACGATCAAATGAGCGTCCGGTGCGGATATCGCCGCCAATTGTTTAAGCATGGTCGGGGTCCCGTAATAGTCGATATGCAGGCCCTCTACCAGGGTCGGCGAGGCACGGCCGGTCCTCACCTCATGGAACTGACGGGTCACCGACTCAAAAGCCTTTTTCATCTTTTCTTCCGTATTATGCAAAACCTCTTTGACAGTCATATCCTTCCGCCTTTCGTTTATTTCACAACCGTACCGATCTTTTCGCCGGAAACCACGCGCCTGATATTCCCCCGGTGAGTAAGGTTAAAAACAACGATCGGCAGTTTGTTGTCCATGCACAGGCTGACTGCCGTCGCATCCATCACCTTTAGGCCCTTCTTAAGCACATCTATGTATTTAAGCCGTTCAAACCTCCTGGCGTTCTTAACTTTCATCGGGTCGGCGGCATAAACTCCGTCAACCTTGGTGGCCTTCAGGATGGCGTCCGCGTTGATCTCCATTGCGCGAAGGGCGGCGGCAGTATCGGTAGTAAAATAAGGGTTTCCCGTGCCGGCGACGAAAATCACCACCCTGCCTTTCTCCAGATGCCTTATCGCCCTTCTTCTGATATACGGCTCGGCTATCCTCTGCATCTCTATGGCCGTCATCACTCTCGTGGGCACCCCCGACTTCTCCAGGGCATCCTGCAGGGAAAGCCCGTTTATTACGGTAGCCAGCATTCCCATGTAATCGGCGACGCTTCGGTCCAGACCCAGCCCTCGCGAAGCGGTATTCTCCTGCCCCCGCAGGATATTACCCGCCCCAAGGACAACAGCCACATCTACGTCCAGATCCCTGATCTCCTTGATCTGAAGCGATATGGACTTAAGCACCTCCGGGTCTATGCCGTGAGTATTCTTCCCCTGAAGCGCCTCGCCGCTAAGCTTAAGGACGATCCTTTTATAAGCCGGTTTGAGCATTTATTCGCCGATCTTGTAACGGGTGAACCTGCGGACAACTATATTCTCACCGATCTTTGATACGATACCACCCAGATAATCCCTGATTGTCAGGCCCGGATCCTTGACAAACGGCTGTTCCATAAGGCAATTGCCTTTATAATATTCTTCCTTGCTCTTTTCATGCTTCAATGCCTCTTCCGGGACATCCTCCTTATTGATATAAGACGGGCTTGAGGCAGCTATGTGCATGGCCAGGTCCTTGGTGAACTTGACGAATTCCTCGTTCTTGGCCGCAAAATCCGATTCGCAATCGACCTCCAGCAGAACCCCGATCTTGTTTCCGTGATGTATATAACAATCCACCCTTCCCTCTTTGGCAGCCCGGCTCTGTTTTTTTGCGGCGATCTCCAGGCCCTGCTTACGCAGCAGTATGGCAGCCTGCTTTATATCCCCCTTGGCATCCTGCAAAGCCTTCCTGCAATGGGCAATGCTCGAACAAGTCATATCCCTTAATTCCTTAATGGCTTCCAATGAACTCTTCATCTTGAAACTACCCTTTCTTCTTTAATTTTGATTTTTCCTCCGAAGCCGGCTTTGCATGCGCCCGCTTTGCCTCCCCCTCCCCTTCGGCAGAAGGCTGGCCTTCCTCTACGATCTCCTCGATCTCCTTGATCTGGATTTCTTCTTCCGGAAGGACATCTGCCGAAGCGCCCTTATCCCCTTCTTCCATCTTCACCCCTTCCTGCGCAAGATAAGACAGGAATTTCTTCCTTCCCTCGATAATAGTGTCTGCGATAATGGAAGTTATGGTACGGATGGATTTAGTGGCATCATCGTTTCCGGGTATAGGATAATCCACCAGGTCGGGATTGGAATTGGTATCGATCAACCCGATTATCGGTATGCCCAGCCTGCGCGCCTCCAGCACCGCCGTTTCTTCCTTCTTGGTATCCACGACAAAGGCGGCTTTAGGCATCCGCTCCATATTAACTATCCCCGAGAAATTCTTGTTCAGCTTGATCGCCTCTTTTTCCAGCCGGGCAATCTCTTTTTTGGTCAATTTCTCGAAAGTCCCGTCCGTACGCATCTTCTCGATCTCTTTGAGGCGGTTAATGCTCTTTTTTATGGTCACAAAATTGGTAAGCATCCCGCCGGGCCAACGGTCCGTGACATAATACATGCCGCAGCGCAAGGCCTCCTGCTTGATCACGTCCTGGGCCTGTTTCTTGGTCCCCACAAAAAGCGCAAACTCGCCTTTTGAGGTTATATCCATCAAGAAATCCCGGGCGGCGTTTATGCACTCCTCGGTTTTCTCCAGGTCGATAATGTAAATACCGCTTCTTGATCCAAAAATGAATTTCTTCATTTTGGGGTTCCAGCGCTTAGTCTGGTGACCAAAATGCACCCCTGCTTCTAAAAGCTGTTTGATTAATTCTGATGGCACGTTTCTATTCCCCCTTCTTTTTTAGTTTATATATTTTTGCCTTCCCGGCTCCAAATAAGCCGGAAAATTAAGACAAAAAGTCAATTTTGTAATTATAGCAAATTTTTTCTTATTTGCAACTATTTTATGGGCAATAAAACGACAATCTTACGTTATTGTATCTCCTGGGCGTCATAAAGCCGTTTATACAGCCCCTTCTTCTCAAGCAGCTGGCTGTGCGTGCCCTCTTCAACTATTACCCCTTTATCCAAAACCACGATCTTCGCGGCATTTCTTACGGTGGAAAGGCGGTGCGCGATAACAAAAACCGTCCTGCCGCAAACCAGGCTGTCCAAAGCATCCTGGACAATACGCTCCGATGTGGAGTCCAGCTGCGAGGTAGCCTCATCCAGGATCAAGATGGGGGCGTTTTTCAGAAGCGCGCGGGCAATGGCGATCCTCTGGCGCTCGCCTCCTGATATTTTTACCCCCCTGTCGCCGATTATCGTATCGTACCCCTGGGGGCATTTAACTATGAAATCATGGGCATTTGCCCGCCTTGCGGCATCTTCTATTTCTTTATCGGAAGCGTCCAGCTTTCCGTAAGCGATATTTGCCCGGATAGTATCGTTGAAAAGTATCGTCTCCTGGCTGACTATGCCTATCTGGTTACGCAGCGAACTCAACCTGAAATCCCGCACGTCCAGCCCGTCAATGAGTACTTTTCCCTCCTGCGGGTCATAAAAACGCGGGATCAGGTCAACCAGGGTGCTTTTGCCTGTACCACTGGGCCCGACAATAGCCAGCATCTGGCCATAACCAACCTTCAGGTTTATACTTTTTAATATCTGCGTGTCCGAATAGCTGAAACAGACATCTTTGAATTCTATGCTCTCTTTAAAACCGCTCAATTCTTTCGGGGAAAGCGCCTCTTTCACAGTGGGTTCCGTTTCCAATACTTCATGTATCCGTTCGCTGGCTGCCATAGCCTGCTGGTTTAAGGCATTAACCTGGCTTAATTTCTTAAAAGGCCTGATCAGGGACAGCAAAGACCCCAGAAAAAGGCCGAATACGCCGAAAGACAGCTTCCCGGCAATAACCTCGCGGCCGCACCAGAAGAAAACGAGCACCCCGGCAATGCACCCCAGGAATTCCGTAGATGGATTAAGCAGCAGGGTACGCTTGATGGACTTCATGGAAAGCTTATAATAATCCATGTTTACCCTGTTGAATTTATTGATCTCGTACTCCTCCATATTAAAGGCCTTGACGATACGCGCGCCCATAATCGTTTCATAAAGCAGGGAATTGGTATCGGCAATCTTCTCCTGGGAGCGCCTGGAAAGTTTTCTTAATACCTTGCCGACTTTTATAATCGGCAAACTGATCAGCGGCAGGAAAACCAATGATATCAAGGCCATCTTAAAATAAATAAAAAAGATGACCACGGCAAAAATGACTACCTGCAGGCTTTGATAGATCAGGTCGGTCGAACCGTAAGAAACGGCATTCTCCACGAGCTTTACGTCGTTGGTAATCCTCGACATAAGCTCCCCTCCCCGCTTATGCGTAAAATAATTAAGGGATAAAGACTGGATCTTGGCGTAAAGCTTTGCCTTGATATCCCTGACCACAAGCTGGCCGATATCAGACATAAAATAGCTCTGGAAGAAGCCAAAAACCCCTTTTAGGAAAAAAAGCACCAAAACACTTACGACCATATAACCCAGCATCGTTTCCGGAGGGGTATTGTTGATCTTATCCACTAAATTGGCCAGGAAATCCGGTAATTGGGCGGGGATAATGATCTTTTTATTGGTCAGGACCTTGTCCGCAAGGGGGACCATCATCGCCAAAGACACCCCGTCAAATATGGCCGAAAAACCCATACAGACTATGGCTATGGCGAATAAACCGTAATACGGACGCACAAATCTCAGTAACTTAAGATAATCCCTCATCTTTTATCCTTCCTAAAGAGAAAATATTTTAACATATATGCACGGCCATAGCAAACCTTTTCTTATGGAAATTGGGCCTGAAAACCCTGTAATTACAGCTGCGCGTATGCCTCTTCCACCCTCAAAAATGCAGGATACGCACAAAAAGCTCAAAATTTTGATTGCAACAATATGCCCGCTTTGCTATGATTAAGGAATGAATAAACTCAGGGTAGGGGTAATCGGCACCGGACATCTGGGCAGTATCCACGCGAAGATATACAAACAGATACCCGCCTGTACATTAATAGGGGTCTGCGATACAAATCCGGCAAACCTTAAGGCCGTATCCGGCCAGCTGCGCGTGCCGGGATACCCCGACTACAGGGAGCTCTTCGGAAAGATCGACGCCGCTAGCATTGCCGCGCCTACCCTGCTGCATCACCAGATAGCGCGTGCTCTCCTAAACAACAATATCCACCTGCTGGTGGAAAAACCTTTTACCGTAAACCTCGAGCAGGCAGACGACCTGATCAAAACAGCTGAAGAAAAAAACCTTATCCTTCAGGTAGGGCATATTGAAAGGTTCAACTCCGCTTTTTGCGCCACTCAAAGGATAATCCGTAACCCCAAATTCATCGAATGCCACCGCCTCTCTATTTTTCCCAACCGCTCCTTAGACGTCGGAGCGGTATTGGACATCATGATCCACGATATCGATATCGTGCTGGGATTGGTTGATTCCCCTTTAGAAAAAATAGAATCCGTAGGGGTAAACGTGCTCACTCCTTTCGAGGATATCGCCAATGCCCGCCTGACCTTCAAAAACGGCTGTATCGCCAACCTTACCGCCAGCCGCGTTTCCGATGAAATAATGCGCAAGATACGAATTTTCCAGGAAAATACCTACATATCCCTGGATTACAAGAACGCGGAGGCCTCGGTATACCGCCGGGAGGATGGCAAGATCACCAAAGAACGCCTCCCGATCGAAAAAGAACAGCCTTTGCAAAAAGAACTGGCCTCCTTTGTCGATTGCGCGATCAACAAGAAAACGCCTCTGGTCTCCGGCCCCGTAGCCAGGGAGGCCTTGGCGGTAGCACTGGCAATCCAGGACCAAATATGGCACAAATAAAGCACATTTTCATCGTCTGCGGCGAGCCCTCCGGCGACCTGCTGGCCGGCGGCCTAATCCGGGAAATAAAAAGGATAAACCCGGAAATCAAGGTCTGCGGGGTCGGCGGAAAATGCCTGAAAGAAGCGGGAGCTGAAATCATCTGCGACATCAAAGAGCTGTCGGTGATGGGCCTCTTTGACGTATTGAAGAAACTACCCAGATTCTTAAGCCTAAAAAAACTGATAATCAAAGAGCTTAACCTGCGTAAACCGCAAGCTGTAATCTTTGTCGACTTCTCCGGTTTTAACCTTCGCCTGGCCAAGGCGATCAATAAACGCATTCCGACGATCTATTACGTAAGCCCCCAGGTTTGGGCCTCCAGGGAAAAACGGGTTAATTGCATACGGGATTTCATCTCCAGAGTGATAGTGCTTTTCAAGTTCGAGGAGGAGTTTTACAGGAAACGCGCCATCCAGGCGCAGTGGGTTGGGCATCCGTTAGTCAGCCTGGCGGCGCCCTCCATGGATAAACAGGAATTGCTACGGCAGCTCAAGATTGGCCCTTCCGCGAAAATTATCGCCCTCCTCCCCGGTTCGCGCAAACAGGAGATCAAAAAGGTCCTGCCTGTCATGCTTAAGGCAGCCCGGATTATCGGCAAGGATATCCCCGGGTCTCAATTCATTATCGCCAAATCACCAAACGTGGATATGGCAGTATATGAAAATGAATGCCGCAGGCTCGGCATAGAGGTAAGGATTATCGAAGGAAAGACCTACGACTGCCTGAATATCGCAGACGCATGCCTTGTATGCTCGGGCACGGCAACCCTGGAGACGGCAATAATGCAGAAGCCTTTCGTGATTGTCTATAAAATGAACCTGTTGAATTACCTGCTTTACCGCCCGCAGGTAAAAATACCTTATATAGGGATAGTCAACATAGTGGCGGGAAGAAAAATAGTGCCCGAGTATATCCAATTCAACGCCCGGCCGCAAAATATCGCCTGCGAGGTCTTGGGCCTTATGCGCGAAGCCTCCCGATCCGGGCAAATGCTCAAGGACCTCTCCGCAGTAAAGGCATCGCTTGGCGCCCCGGGGGCAGCGGAACGCGCCGCCCGGCTCATCCTGGATTTCCTGAAAAACAGTTAAGGACCAAAACGTTTTTTCCTTTAACCTGCAAACTCCCTTGCTGTCTTTATCCGTTCGTCTATCGGAGGATGGTCAAAAAAGAAGAATTTGATCAAAGGATGGGGTTTTCTGTCCGCCAGGTTCTGGCCGGCAAGCTTATCCATCATGGAGATAAAAGCCTCTTTGTTCCGGGTTGCCTGAAGCGCCAGTCCATCCGCCTCCCTTTCAAACCTGCGGCTTACATACGCTCCAAAAGGCTGCACGATGAAACCAAAAAGCATAAAATAAAGAAAAACCAGCGGCAGGCCGGCGAGCTGCTTGAGGGAATCTAACCCGAATACCCCCAGGAAATAAACGTTGGTCCTGAAGATCAGGTAGAATAACCCCAGGGTCAATATGGAATCTACGGCGATCAGCTTAAAGATATGGCCGCGTTGAAAATGGGCAAACTCATGCGCCAATATCGCCTCAATCTCATCCGTCGTGTATTTATCCTTAAGGGTATCCGCTAAAATCACCCGCCTGCTCTTGCCTATCCCCGTAAAAGCCGCGTTGGCCTTGAGCGTCTTCTTGCTGAAATCTATCTCAAACACATCCATAAATTTAACGCGCATCCTCCGGGCCAAGTCGAATATCCTCTGACGCAACAGGTCGTCTTCAAGCCTCTTGTATTTAAAAAACAGCGGGATGATCAAAACAGGGGTAAGTTTAGCCAGGACCACGCTAAAGGCTATCCACGATACCGAAACAACCAACCACCATTGTTTGAACCCGGCCAGGATCCAGTAAAAACACAGGATCAATATCAACAGGATTATATAAGCCAGAAGGAATGACTTCAATTGCTCAACCCACCATGAGCCGGCATTCTGCCGGGAAAGGTTGAATTTATGCTCCAGGGTAAAACCTGCGTAGAAATTAAGCGGGAGCCTGAACAGATAATAAAGCAAGAAGGCAGCCAGCAGGAACAGGGCTATCGACAAACACCCGGGCAGTCCGAGGCTTTCGATTGCGCCCTGCAAATAAACAGACAGCCCTGTCCCCAGAAAAAACAGGATCAGGGCTATGCCGTAAAACGTATCGATGATATTTAGAAAATATTTTTGCTGCGAGTAATCCCTGGCTGGATCAGCCATTTTACTTCTTGGCTTCCTTCTTCGCCAAAGGCGCCACATTGACAAAGGTGCGCAGGCGGCCATGGCTGGTTTTCTTGCGGGTAAAATATACCTTCCCCGCCTTAAGCGCGAATAAGGTGCCTAAACCCTTCACCCCTATCCCCGCCTTGTAAGTATCGATGCCGCGCACGAGTATCTCTCCGGCCTTCACCAGCTTGCCTCCGCTTGCTTTAACCGCCTTATCCTTCTTGGGAGTCGAAAAACCACCTGTCATTTTGATTTTCCTCCTTAAATGAGCAGGCAACCTGCGGAGCGATAACCGGACAGGTTGCCGGCCCCGGGGTTGTCTGCGAATTTATCCGTATGAATTGGAAAATTACTGTACCACAATTTTATCAATTAAGCAAGATTTCTTCATCCTTATCCGGGATATGTACCTGGAGCCCTTTTTGGCTCAAGAGACCGGCGAGGGCCTCTGACTGCTCCAGTTCTCCGTGCACCAGGAAGATGCGCTTTAGCGGGCCGCCGGCCGGCGAAGAAACCGTGCATCCGGAAACAAATTCCAGCAGCTCTCTCTGGTCGGCGTGGCCGGAAAAGGAGTTTATCACCACCACCTCGGCGTTAAGCTCATACTCCACTCCGAATATCCTGACAAAAGGATTTTTCTCTACTATCCTCCTGCCCAGGGTATCCTGAGCCATATAGCCGACAACCAGGATCATATTGCGAGAGTCTTCAATGTTATTCTGCAGGTGATGCAGTACCCTGCCGGATTCGCACATCCCGCTTCCGGCGATAATAATCATCGGCCGTTTATCGGTATTTAAGGCCTTGGACTCCTTCTGCTCGCGTATAAAACGCAGGTTCAGCAGCTCAAAAGGGTTATCTCCCTTGCCGAAGGCCTTGCGGGTCTTATCATTAAGAAAATCCAGGTGATAATTGAACAGGTCGGTTATATTCGTAGCCAGCGGGCTGTCCACGTAAATAGGGACCGAGGGGATAAGTTTTTCCTTGAGCAGCTCGTTCAGGAAATAGATAACCTCCTGTGTGCGTTCGAGGGTGAATGAGGGGATGATTACCTTGCCCCCTCGCTTTACCGCGCGGCAGATCGCCTCCCTTAGCTTGGACTGCGCTTCATCGATAGGCCGGTGCAGGCGGGCGCCGTATGTGGATTCCATAACCAGGTAATCCAGGCCTTCCGGGACCACCGGGTCGTTCAAAAGGGGCAGGTTCTTCCTGCCCAAATCAACCGCATAACCAACTCGTAAAGAACGCTGGCCGTCTTTTATATCCAGGACAATGATACCCGAGCCAAGTATATGCCCGGCGTCGAGTATGGTGGCGCAGATATCTTTAGCTATACAAAATTTCTGCTTATAAGAAATTGACCGGAATATCCTGATGGCCTTGGATGCCTCCTTGGCGGTATACAAAGCCTTGCGCAAAGGAAGACCCATACGCCGGTTTATCTTGTTGACATAACGCACGTCCTCTTCCTGTATCTTTCCGGAATCGACAAGCATGAGCGCGGCCAGGTCCTTAGTGGCCGAGGTAGTGTATATCTTGCAGCGCAGGCCCCGCTTGATCAGGTTGGGGATGTTACCGCAGTGATCAATGTGGGCATGCGACAATACCATCGCCTTGATCGTGCGCGGATTATAATGAAAGGCGGTATTGATCTCGTAAAAGGCCTGCCGGCGCCCCTGGAACAGCCCGCCGTCGAGCAATATCTCCGTATTGCCTGCCGTGACAAGATGGCTTGAACCGGTAACGGTCTTTGCGCCTCCGAGAAATTTTATTTTGACTGACATGGTCCGGGAACAACTCCTGTTGCGTTAACTATCCATTCAGATTAATATAATATAGATGGGATAAAATAGCAATAGGGTTTTAGGGAAAAGAGGGAATCAGGTAATAAAAAGGTTGCGTGAAGAGAACTTCCCGTCGGTAGTAAGATTGACCCCCAGGCGCTTCAATCCTACTTCATCCCCCGGTGTGGGGATATGCGTCATATGCACTTCACACCCCTTAAGCTCTCCCAGTTTATTCATTGCCAGCTCTGCGGTATGGTTGGTGGTGGCGCTTATGGCCAGGGCGATCAGGCATTCTTCCAGGTCAAGGCTTTCGGAATCCTGCCCAAGGATCCCCTCTTTCAGCTTGGCGATCTGACCTATGATGTGCGGGCTTAAAAGCAGTATTTCATCCGGGATATGCGCAAGTATCTTTACGGCATTCAACACCAGGCTTGAAGCGGCGTGCATGAGTGCGGAGTTCTTCCCGGTGACTACCCGGCCGTCGTTTAGCTCAATGGAGGCCCCGCAGCATATGCCTTCATTCCCACGGCCATGCTTCTCCGCTTCTTCGGCGGCTCTCCTGGCAAATTCAACAACCGTCCGGTCGCCAACCTTCACCCCCAGCTCTTCCATAAGCAGGATAACCCTCTCCACGGTCTCTTTTTTCTCGATACCCAGGGTATATTCGCTGTTATACCGGAAATACCTGCGTATGAGCTCCTGCCTTGCCGCTTCCTGGACCGCTTTATCATCAACTATACCGAAGCCCGCCCGGTTGACCCCCATATCGGTAGGCGAATTATAGGTAGGGAGGTTATAGTCTTTGGCGTATATCTTGCTCAAAATAAGCTTTAATATGGGAAAACTCTCTACATCGCGGTTATAATTGATTGCGGTCTTATTGTATTTATTCAGATGGAATGGGTCAACCAGGTTGAAATCCTGGATATCGGCCGTAGCCGCCTCATAAGCTACGTTTACCGGATGCTTAAGCGGCAGGTTCCATATCGGAAAGGTCTCGAACTTAGCGTACCCGGCGTTAATGCCGCGCTTGTGCTCCTGGAAAAGCTGTGAAAGGCAAGTTGCCAGCTTTCCGCTGTTGGGACCCGGAGCGGTAACTACAACGATAGGATTTTTGGTTTCGATATAGTCATTCCTGCCCAGCCCCTTATCGCTGGCAATAGCATCGATATCCGCGGGGTAACCATCTATGGGATAATGCAGATACACCTTTACCCCGCGGCGCTCAAGCCTGTTCTTGAAAATCACCGCTGAAGACTGGTTGGCAAAACGAGTGATCACTACCGCCAGGATATCCAGCCCCCATTTTCTCAGGTCATCGATCAACTTCAGCGTGGCCGCATCATAGGTAATCCCGAAATCCCCGCGTACCCTTCCTTTTTCGATATCCCCGGCATATATGGAAAGCACGATATCTGCCTTATCCTTCAGGCACTGCAGCAGCCTTATCTTTACATTTGGGTCGTAACCCGGCAGGACGCGCGCGGCATGGTAATCAAAACAAAGCTTCCCTCCAAACTCCAGGTAAAGCTTATTATCAAACTTCTTGACCCTGTCAAGGATGGCGGATGTCTGTTCTTTAAGGTACTTCTCGTTGTCAAAACCCGTATTTTTAATCATTTTCTGCCTAATTATTAGGCATATTATAATACAGCCGCTTAATTTTGTAAAGCAATTTGGGGATTGTTCCTGTTATTTCTCGTAAGTGGAATAAAAATAGGGGGTATGCGCCATGAACTCCGCAGCGCAGGTATCCACCAGTTTGAAATCCGGCAGGATGCCCATGGATTTCCTTAAGGCATAAATCTCGGCTTCGCTTGAAGACAGTATAACGGCCAGCTGCCTGTCGCTAAAACCATACTCCTTAGCTTTCAAAAGCATCTCTTTGCCAAGACTGGATTTATTCGCCAGTAACTCTTTTTCGCAACCGACAATCTCTTCTATATTATGCAGGAACCAGCGGTCTATCCTGGTCAATCCATATATCTCTTCGATGCCCAATCCGGCGCGGAAGGCATCTGCGATATAAAAGATCCTTTCCGCGTTGGGCTGTCTGAGTTTCAGGCGGATCTTGTCAAGCAGCCCGTTCTCTGGCCTGATATCGTCCAGCTTGTCAAAAAGCATGCTTTCCAGGCCGAACTTCTTTATCTCCAGCGAACGCAGGCCTTTTTGCAGCGCCTCCTTGAATGTACGCCCGATAGCCATCGCCTCCCCCACCGACTTCATTGAGATCCCCAGGGAGTTTTCAGCCAAAGCGAATTTCTCGAAAGTAAAGCGGGGTATCTTCACCACGCAATAATCTATGGCCGGCTCAAAACAAGCCGGGGTCAGGCGCGTGATATCATTGGGGATCTCATCCAGAGTGTAGCCTACGGCAAGCTTGGCGGCGATCTTGGCGATCGGGAAACCCGTCGCTTTAGACGATAAAGCCGAGCTGCGCGAAACCCTGGGGTTCATCTCGATAACTACCATCCTTCCGGTTTCCGGATGTACCGCGAACTGTATATTCGAGCCGCCTGTCTCAACCCCGATCTCCCTTATGCAGGCGATCGCGGCATCGCGCATTTTCTGATACTGCTTGTCGGTCAATGTCTGGATAGGGGCCACCGTAATGCTGTCGCCGGTATGCACGCCCATTGGGTCGAAATTCTCTATGGTGCAGATAACCACGACATTATCCTTTAAATCACGCATAACCTCCAGCTCGAACTCCTTCCAACCGGTAATGGATTCTTCGATCAAAATCTCGCTGATCATGCTCGATTCCAGTCCGCGCTTGGCCAGGACCTTGAATTCCTCGATATTGTAAGCGGTAGAACCGCCTACCCCTCCCAGGGTAAAACTGGGCCGGATAATCAGGGGAAAGCCTATTCTCCTGGCTACTCCCAGGGCCTCATCCAGGTTGTATGCCCGGCCGCTTTTCGGCAAATCCAGGCCTATCCTTTCCATCGCCGCCTTGAACAACTGGCGGTCCTCTCCTTTTTTGATCGCCTTTATATTGGCGCCGATGGTCTCAACGCCATATTTCTTCAAGACCCCTTTTTCTGCCAGCGCCACGGCCGTATTCAAGGCGGTCTGTCCTCCAAGAGTCGGCAAAAGCGCATCCGGCCTCTCCCTGGCAATGATCTTTCCTACCGCTTCGGCGGTAATCGGCTCGATATACGTCTTATCGGCTACTTCGGGATCCGTCATGATCGTCGCCGGGTTTGAATTCACCAGTACGATCTTGAAACCCTCCTGTTTTAAAACCTTGCAGGCCTGCGTTCCGGAATAATCAAATTCGCAGGCCTGGCCGATGACGATCGGACCGGAACCGATGATCAGGATCTTCTTGATATCTCTTCTCTTGGGCATTTTATAATTTCCGTTTTCTTGTCTTAGATCTTTGCATCATCTTCACGAACTCGGCGAACAGGTACCCGGATTCACGCGGACCCGGCGAAGCCTCGGGATGGAACTGCACGCAGAATAACGGGAACTTCTTGTGGCGCAGCCCTTCCAGCGTACCGTCATTCAAATTTATATGCGTAGGTTCAATATCTTTCTTGTTCAGCGATTTCAGGTCTACGCAAAAACCGTGGTTCTGGCTGGTTATGTAAACCTTGCCGGTACGCAGGTCCTTAACCGGATGGTTTGCCCCGTGGTGGCCGAACTTGAGCTTATAGGTCTTGCCTCCCAGAGCAAGGCCGATCATCTGATGCCCGAGGCAGATCCCGAAAATTGGGATCTTGCCGATAAGCCTGGCTACGGTCTTTACCACATAATCTACGGCGGCAGGGTCTCCCGGCCCGTTGGAAAGCAGCAGGCCGTCCGGCCGGCTCTGGAGTATCTCTTCATAACCGGCCTGCGCCGGCAAAACTGTCACACTGCAATTATTACGCTCCAGTTCCCTCAATATATTGTATTTTACTCCACAATCCAGGACCACAACCTTATACTTGGCCTCCTTGGACTGGGAATAATTATATTTCTTGAGAACGCTGACTTCTTTAACCAGATCAACGCCCACCAGGCCGCGGCTGCCCCTGGCTTTTTTAAGCAGGCTCTGCTCATCAAGATCCTGCGTGGAGAGCACGGCTTTCATCGCTCCCTTCTCCCTTATATGCAGGGTAAGCTTACGGGTATCGATACCTTCGATGCCCAGGATCTTGTTTTCTTTCAAGTAATCCCCGAGAGACTGCTCTTTTTGCCAATTGCTGGCTATTTTGCTGTATTCCTTCACCGCGAAACCTTCCAGGAAAGGAGAACGGCTCTCGGCATCCTCTTTATTGATCCCATAGTTACCCATCAAAGGATAGGTCATCACCACGATCTGCCCCTTATAAGAGGGATCGGTGATTATCTCCTGGTATCCACACATGCTGGTATTAAAAACTACCTCTCCGTATCGCTCGCCTGTTGAGCCGAACGATCTGCCTTTGAATACCGTCCCATCCTCTAACATAAGAAATGCCCGCATTTTATCTTCCTCGCAAAAAAGGCGTTTAGTCCGATAGCTCGGCTGCTAAACGCCTTAGGTATTTATTTTAACATCACAATCCGGATTGTCAATTCCTTTTTGATGAAGGCTTTGGTTAATAAGAAGCCAAAGGTCATCCTCTTTCGGCAGAGAGATATTCCTTGCCTTCGGTCCAGGGGTTCAGGTAACGTTCAATGCTTAAGGCATTCTCATGAAGCAGGT
>JAQUKF010000008.1 GCA_028719265.1 Candidatus Omnitrophota bacterium | reverse complement strand
AGGAGATTGCTACGGCTAAGTCTTCTTCTTTGCCGGAATGGCTGCAGAAAATAAAGTTGAAAGGTGATTTAAGGTTGAGATACCAGTATAAGCATACCAAGAACGACGGGGATATACAAAAAGACACAAATATCGGCCGCGTGCGCGTGCGTCTCGGCATGGAAGCCAAGATTAACGAAAAGTTGATGGCGGGCATCGGTATAGCTACGGGTTCAGGTGATCCCCGGTCCACCAATGTTACTTTTGGAAATACCAAAGCTAGTGATACCAGTGGAGCAGGTTATTCTACCAAATTTGAGGTCAAGTTGGATTACGCTTATGCCAAATATACTCCTTTGCCGTGGCTTGAGCTGGTAGGCGGTAAAATGCTGCTTAAGGATGTATTCTGGGAGCCGACCGATTTGATCTGGGATACGGATATAACTCCTGAAGGCGGAGTCCTTGGGTTTAACAAGAGTGTCAGCCCGAACACATCCCTGTTCATGAAAACAGGCGCTTTGGTTGTTCAGGATGATACCTCGAGCACTTCTGATCCCGCCATGGCTTATATTGTGCAGGCCGGGGTAAGCCAGAAGCTCAACAGCGCCATGTCCGTAAAAGGCGGATTCACTATGTATAATTTCACCCACCTTAAAGAAGCGACATCAAGCAGTAAATCCTCCGGTACGAATACCGGCAATACTAGCCCTGGAACAAGCAAATACGGCTGCGGTTTCAACATGCTTAATCCAGCTTTAGAGATCAGCATAAAAGATCCTTTCAAGGCAATAGGAGGGCTGGGGATCGAGAAGCTGAAGATATTCGGCGAATATGTGAAGAATACGGAGGTGTCGGATAAGAATAACGGTTTCTCCCTGGGTTTCCAGTTTGGTAATGATAAGGTAAAGAAATGGGGCGATTGGCAGATCAAGTATATCTACGCCATGCTTGAAAAAGACGCTGTCCTGGATGTCCTGCCCGATTCTGACCGTTACGGCGGCAAAACCGGCATGAGAAGCCATGAGGTTTCTTTGACCTACGGCTTAGGCACAAATACATATTTAGGCCTCGATGTTTACCGCTCATGGAACATAATGGCGGGATCTAGGAAGGCTCCCGAAACCCTGGTCCAGCTTGATTGGAACATGAAGTTTTAACGACGATAGATAATAAAAGGAGGTAGCCAAGATGAAAAGGTTAGCAATACTGATGAGTACGGCCATAATCGGCCTAAGCGCGGCTGTCACGCCCTGCTTTGCGGAGAAGATCGTAATGACCGGCTCCACTACCGTTTTGCCTATAGCGCAAAAGACGGCCGAGGTCTTTATGGATGAGAACCCCGGGATGGATATCAGCGTAAGAGGCGGGGGCTCGAGTGTCGGCATTACCGCGCTTATTGACGGGACCTGCGATATCGCGGATTCATCGCGCCCGATCAAGGAGGTCGAGATCCAGAAGGCAGACGCCAACGGCAGGGACCCCGTTGCCCATATTGTAGCTCTTGACGGGATCGCCGTGGTAATAAATAAATCCAACCCCATTTCCAAGCTGTCCAAGAAGCAGGTAAAGGATATTTTTATCGGCAAGATATCCGATTGGTCGCAGCTGGGGGGGACGCCAGGCAAGATCGTGGTTGTTTCCCGCGATACCTCAAGCGGCACCTTTGAGGCTTTTGGCGAACTGGTAATGGAAAAGGAGAAGGTTATCCCGGCAGCGCTTATGCAGGCTTCCAACCAGGCGGTTGCCCAGATCGTATCCCAGACACCGCAGGCAATAGGATATGTGGGGCTGGGTTTTATGTCCAGCGACCTTAAGGCCGTTGAGATAGACGGGGTTATGCCTTCCAAGGATACGGTCCTTTCAGGGAAATATTCCGTAACCCGTCCGCTTTTTATGTATTCTAACGGTAAGCCTCAAGGCGCGGTAAAAGAGTATCTTGATTTTGTGAAGAGCAAAAAAGGACAGGAATTGGTGGAAACACAGGGGTATGTCGGGTTAAAATAAAAGCGTTTACTCATTTACCTGACAACGCGGCAGGCTCACCGGCCTGCCGCGCCTCCATTTTCTGATTGAGCATATGTCTTATAGCAGAATAAAAGAAAAAATATATAAGTGGATATTTACTATCCTGGCCTTTTCTTCCCTTTTCTTCCTTGTGGGTATAGTGATTGTGCTTTTTAAGGAAGGTATCCCTATATTCAAGGAGGTAGGTTTCCTGAAGTTCATGCTGGGGAGGAAATGGTACCCTACGCATACCCCCCCGGAGTTCGGGGTTATGCCGCTCATACTGGGATCAATATGGGTAACCATCGGGGCAAGCCTTGTATGTATCCCTTTGGGTGTGGGCAGCGCCCTGTATCTTAACGAAATAGCGACTTTCAGGCAGCGGCAGTTCTTGAAGCCGGTTATAGAACTTTTGGCAAGTATACCGTCTGTTGTATATGGATTCTTTGGCCTGGTCGTAGTAACGCCATTTTTGCAGAAGTTATTTAATCTTCCTACCGGCCTGACCGCATTAAATGCCAGCCTGATACTTGGTGTTATGGCGACCCCTACCGTTTGCAGCATCTCCGAAGATGCCTTAAGTTACGTCCCGCGTTCTTTCAGGGAGGCGTCTTTTGCGGTGGGGGCAAATCGCTGGCAGACGCTGACGCAGGTAGTGATCCCCGCCGCCGGGTCGGGCATATCTACAGGGATTATCCTGGGGATGAGCAGGGCAATAGGGGAAACGATGACGGTCCTGATGGTTGCCGGGGGCGCTGCGGTAATCCCGCATACTTTCCTGGAGCCGGTTCGTCCGATGACTTCGGCAATTGCCGCTGAAATGGGGGAGGCGCCTATGGGGGGAAGCCACTACCATGCGTTATTTGCGATCGCCCTTATCTTATTTCTGATCACCTTTTTGTTCAATATTATTGCCGAGGTCATATCCCGCAGGTTCAGGGTGAAGCTCGGGTTAAGCGGATGAAGAAACATATCGTTCAAAATCTCGGTTTTCTCTTTATCTTCCTTTGTTTACTGACCACCCTGTTTTTCTTGGGAACAATTATCTATTTTGTTTTCACGAGGGGGGCGCAAGCGATTTCATGGGATTTCCTGACCAAGGCCCCGCGGAACGCGATGACGGAGGGAGGGGTCGCTCCGGTCATTGTCGGTACCCTTTATCTTACCCTGGGGTCGATGTTATTCGCGGTCCCCCTGGGGCTTGCCTGCGCAATATATATCTGCGAATATTCCCCTAAAAGCCTAGTGGTTAACATTATACGTATCAGTATTAATAATCTTGCGGGAGTGCCTTCGGTGGTGTTCGGGCTATTTGGCCTGGCGGTTTTTGTTAATTTTCTCGGTTTCGGTGTTTCTATAGTTTCAGGAAGCCTTTCCCTGGGGATACTCGCCTTGCCCTTGATTATTTCCTCTTCCCAGGAGGCTTTGGTAGCGGTCCCGCATTCGATACGCGAAGCCTCTCTTTCTTTAGGGGCAAGCAAATGGGAAACCATCAAGAGGATCGTTCTCCCTACTGCTTTACCGGGAATACTTACGGGTGTCATATTGAGCGTGGGAAGAGTGGCCGGAGAGACCGCTCCTATCCTGTTTACCGCCGCAGCTTTCTACAAGCGCGGTTACCCAAGGAGTATTTTCAGCGAAGTGATGGCGCTTCCTTATCATATATACGCCCTGATGACCGAAGGCGCTCATCCGGATAAGCAGAGGGTTATAGCCTATGGCTGCAGCCTGGTGCTTTTATTCTTGGTATTGTTTATTTCAGGATTTGCCATATTCCTGAGGCAAAGGCAGAGGAGCTTACATGGATAATAAGATAAAGATGCAGGCAAGGAAAGTGGATTTTTTTTACGGGAAAACCCAGGCGTTGAAGGATGTCAATATAGATATCCATACCAATAAGGTCACGGCGATGATCGGTCCTTCTGGATGCGGGAAATCCACATTCATACGCCTGTTCAACCGCATGAACGAACTATTGCCG
Organism: Candidatus Omnitrophota bacterium; assembly: GCA_028719265.1. Lineage (GTDB taxonomy): Bacteria > Omnitrophota > Gorgyraeia > Gygaellales > Profunditerraquicolaceae > UBA6249. The sequence goes on along the minus strand of JAQUKF010000008.1, from coordinate 15,355 downwards.
CATACCAGTTTTAGCGGGGAGATATTCCTTGACGGGATGGAGATAAACCGTTCGTCGGTTGATGCCGTAGATATAAGGAGGAGGGTTGGGATGGTCTTTCAGAAACCGAACCCTTTCCCAAAGAGCATATTCGAGAATATCAGTTATGGATTAAGGGTAAACGGGATAAAGGACAGGGGATTCATCGAGCAGAGGGTTGAAGATTCCCTGAGGAAGGCGGTCATCTGGGATGAGGTAAAAGACAGGCTCAATGACAGCGCCTTAAGGCTTTCCGGAGGGCAGCAGCAGCGTTTATGCATTGCCAGGTGCCTGGCGGTAGAGAATGAGGTGATCCTGTTCGACGAACCCTGCGCCAGCCTCGACCCGATATCGACCGCCAAGATAGAAGAGCTTATCCTGGAGTTGAAAAAGGATTATTCTATCGTTATCGTTACGCACAATATGCAGCAGGCGGCGCGCGTTTCCGATTATACCGGATTTTTCCTTTTAGGGGAATTGATCGAATTCGGCAAAACCCAGGACATATTCACCGCTCCCCGGGATAAGAAGACTGAAGATTACATTACGGGCAGGTTTGGCTAAAGGGCAGGAGGGTCATCCTGCAAAAGGTACAGTTTAGATAAAACAAATAGGATATTAACCGGAGAGGTTTGACATGGAAAGGCATTTTGATACGGAATTGGCGGATTTAAAAAGCGATATACTCCAAATGGGAGATTTGGTTGAGGAGTCGATTATCGACTCGGTGGGGGCGCTTAAGGATCTGAACAAGGGCCGGGCAGAGAGGGTTATTGTTGAAGATAAAACCATTGACGAATACGAGCTTAAGATTGACGAGGAGTGCTTGGATCTTCTCGCCCTGCGGCAGCCTATGGCGGTAGACTTGCGTTTTATAACGATGGCCATGAAGATTTCTACCGACTTGGAAAGGATGGCGGATTTAGCCGTGGATATCTCCCAGCGTGTGCTGGAACTGGCGGATAAGGCGCCGCTTTTAAAACCCCTGGTGGATATCCCCAAGTTAACCCTGCTTGCCCAGAGAATGACCCGCGATGTGATAAAATCGTTTATAAGCAAAGACGTGGAATTGGCAAAGGAGGTCATTTTTTGCGATAAGGAAGCGGATAGATTGCGCGACTGCGTGCAGGAAGAGCTGCTTAACGATTATATATCCAAAGACAAAGAGACCATTTCCCGGGCTATCCCCCTGATCTTGGTTGCCCGCCACCTTGAGCGTATCTGCGACCATGCCACCAATATCGCCGAAGATGTGATATACATGGTTGAGGCATTAGTGGTCAAGCATCATATCGAGAAACTGGACCAGGAAGGATAGGTGCCGGGGAAATGTTCAAGATCTTCTTATTGTTTTTCAGCTTGCTCTTTTTATCCGTATATGCCAGGGCCGAGACAATTCATTTAAAATCCGGAAAGATAATAAGCGCGGATATACTTGAACAAAACAGCGATTACATCAAAATAGATTTTCAGGGCAACCCGCTTTATTATGAGAAAAAATACGTGGCAAGGATCGATAATTTTTCCGAAGGCCAGAAGGAAGAGAAGGGGATGGAAGGAGAGCCGTCTGAGAGCGTTGCTGCCGGGCATTGTCTTGAGAAAGGCCTGGAGAGCGCCTTGAGCGGGGACCTTGTCAAAGCGAGGAAGGAACTTCACGGCGGGCTTTTGACGGATGGCGGAGACAATAATATTACCGCGGTATTGGAGTTGTTCGATGCCCTCGACTCCGGCAAAATAACCCGGGAATATGCGCTGGATTTATTCAGCGGTCTTTTAAGCATGCTGCGCAATGATTATGAACGGGCGATCCCCTGTTTTAAACGGGTGCTCGGAAAAGACCCTGCCAACATAGATGTGCTTTATAACCTGGGAGTCTGTTATTATTCCATGGATAAGTTTACGCCGGCGATAGCGTCTTTAAAAAAGATACTTGATATCAATCCTGATGAACCCGACGTTTACGGCCTGTTGGGTAGCGCCTATTATCTTTCCGGGGATATGCGGCAGGCAAAAGAGAACTTTGTATTGGCAAGGGAGCTGTTCCGTAAGTGCTCCGACACGGAAAGTTCCGAAGGGATAGGCGTGCTTTTAACCCAGCTTTTTGACGAACAGGCAAGCGGCCGTAATTGAAAGCCCCGCGTCAGTTTCGGGTTTATTTTTTTTCTTCCCTGGCCGAGACTATAGAGCGCAGGGTGTCGACAAAAGCTGTATCCGCGGAGCGCGAATACTCTTCTTCCAGCATAAAAATAGCCGCCAGACAATCGTTCAGGCGGTTAAGATAATCTTTCTGTCCGGAATCCTTTGTTTTCATTAAACATTCTTTTATGCGCTCTTCGCTCGGGATAACCCCCGCCTTTATCAGCCTGTTGATTTCGGATATTTCCTGTTCGACCGGCGATAGGCTATTGACGGGTTTTTCTCTTTCGCCGGGCACATGATGCGGCCCCCTTATTTGCGCCTGATTAGCCGATATTATATGCGCCTTCCATTTTTCTTCCAAAACCGAAATATGGCGGTGGAGGTTTTTTAAGTCCTTTCTGGTCCTGTAGTTTCCGATCATCGCGAAACCATAATGGATAATCGGTATCGTAAGGAATCCTATGACCGTGTTTATGCCCGCCCAGAGATTGAACCCGTTAAGGATATTGATGCTTATGTTGAATGCGGCCATGGAAAGACTTATTACCAGGCTGATATGTTTTCTGGTCACCCATGAGGTTGCCGGCCCTATTCTGGTAGGGGATAGGAGCTTGTAATATTCTGCCGGCGTTTGATCGTTGCCGGTAGTGTTGACCCTGGTTATGAGGTTGTTCAATTCCTTTATGGCATTCCCCGCGATATATGGGACAGCTGAGATCCAATGCCATAAGCTGTATTTTATTTTGTGGTTCGTTTTCCCGTTGCCGTTGTAATAATTTGACTTTTCAGTATCTACGATATACCCCTTGGCTATGTTTAAGGCCGACAGGCAGCTTAAGGCCCCCAGGTAATCGGAAAAATAGTGCCCCCATTTAAGCAGCCTTTCTACATTTTCGGTATATTTAGTCTTATTCTCCGTATCCTGTTCAATAAGCAGGTTGATCGTCTTTTGGATCAAATAATGTACGGAGCGCGCCCTTTTGTAGATGGGCCCGATGGTATCGCTGGTTTCCTGCGTCAAATGCAGCGGTAAAACGTCGTATACCTTCCGGCAATATTCTACAAGTTCGGCAATATCTGTTTCGGTCAGGTATCCCCGTTCGAGCATTGCCTCCCAATCGTTTATCCTGGCAAAGCTTCGCGATAAACCTACGTTCAATTCGGTGGGGCGCTCCGAAGCTATAAGTTCCAGGATATGCTTAAGCCGCATGTCGCTTGAGAAAGGGGAGGTTGTGGCGGCTATGCGCCTTAATTCCAGGAAATTAGTGGGTTTGATATGCCTGGCGATCTGCCGGGCGGCTTTATATTGGTCGGTATCATAACCGTAGTTTATCAGGGTGTTCAATACCATGAGTATCTGGTCCGGGCTTATATCCGCGTCCATAATGGACTCCAGGCTTTTTAATTTCGTAAACACGGGGTCCTGTCCCGGTTTTCCCGTATTATTGGCAGGCAGAACAGGCGGGTGATTACTTACGGAGGGATAGGCGGGGACAGCTTTTCTGTCTAAAAGCGAAACATCTCCGGGATGGCCAGGATCTCTTTGTCCAACCGGCGGGGCCTGGGGATTGTTATCCGAGCGCAATGTCTTTAACCTGTTTTCCGATGCCCTATCCTTTTCTTCCTGCCGTTCTTTTTGCGATGGGCTTACGGATGCCTTGCCGGTATGGGGTGCAGGGATGCTTTCTTTTGCGCTGTCCAATATCCCGCCCGCCTTTAATCCCATAGTTTCAATTATCTCATTTATTTTGAGGATCTTCGTTCCTGCTGATGGGGCATTTTTCAGTTTCCGGGATCTTTCCAATTCGTACTGCCGGATAAATTCTATCGATCGGGAGGAATAGTTTATGTGCGTATTTTGCAGGCCGAACCGTTTGAGGATATAGTCCCAGTTTTTATCTTTGGTGACCCAGGAGGCCCGGAGCTTATATATGTCGAATAGATAGGCGACGACAGAAAGCTTTTCCCCGCTGGTCAAGCGCTGCCATCGAGGGCGACTTATAACCTGCTTAAGCTCCCTTGAGACAAAAGACCTCCTTGACGATTTCAGGTTGGTTATGTTTACCGCTAAGCCGGCTTCTTCCAGAAATTCCCTGTTTTTACGCAAGGTCGCCGGTTTTCTCGCCAGCAGGCTCATGCCTTTTCCGTTCGATATGTCGAAGCCGAGCTCATCCGCGATGAATCTTATCCTTCCTTTTATATCCGTTCGCCCGGAGTTAAGAACCTTCTTTATGTATTTGGCAGAGGAGGAACCCAGTCTCTCAAATGTCTTTTCGACCTGCGCTTCGTTTATCCCCGGCCTATCGCTTGGGCTTAAGGTTGGATGCGTATTCTTTGCGGCTGTCGTTATCCCCTCCTGCGAATACGGGTCTTGCAGGGTGTGTCCCTGGATGCAGAAAGAGATCCCCTGTTCGGTGGAGGGGGGAGAAAACGAGCCTGCCGAGACAACATTGATTTGTGCGGGATTGACGGCGTTCAAGATACCAGTGAAATCTATGCCGCCGCTTGAATATGTCCTTACCGACTTTCCGGATAGGTCAAAAACGCTTACCTCGAGGTCATATTCCCTTTCCAGGTAAGACTTTTGGTATTCTTTAAAGTATGTATCTTTAGACCATTTTTCTTTGGAGGTAAGCCCTGTCAGGTTTCGCCTGTTAATCAGGTAGGGATATAGTCCTCCCGCACCGTAGAATTTATGCTTGAACCATTGCGCCAGGATCAGGGAATAATAGGCTTGCCGGAGAGGAGCGTATTTTGAGCCGGTATTTATCTCTTTGCGGATTTTAGGCAGGATGATGTCCTTCATCAGCCTGGAGGAATAATCGTTTATTATCTTTATCCGCCTGTCTATATTTTTGCCTGTCCGTTTATCGCGCAGGTATTCGGTTTCGGTAACGACATCCAGTCTTGCCTTGTAAATATAAGCGCTATTTTCATCTTCGCAGATTATCGTTTCCCCCGGGACTACCCAGATCCTGGTATCGATGCATGTTCTGGTATTGCGTATCCCCGGTCCGTATATTTCTTCGATCTTGCCGTAAATCTTGTCCCAGTATTCTTTGCCTTCTGGAGTGGAGGGGAAGGTTGCGTGTGCCAGGTCTTTTTTCAACTCCAGGTCAGCCTCCAGCAGTATTTTCCCCAGGTCAGTCGCGGACAGGCAGCCGTTGATAACATCATCCGCTGAATCGGGCCTCAGGTTTACCCAGAGGTCCTCATTGGGGATTGTCAGCCCAATATAGAAAAATCTCAGCGGCTGGAGGATAGAGTGCGAGGCGCCGGCATAACCGCCGGAATCCCCCATGTTCAAAATAACCCTAAATGACTGTTTGAGCTTATCATAGGATATGTATCTTAGATGGGCCGGGCGGAACGATCCGGGTTGAGCGGACATCATAAAATTGCCTATGCGGCCGGAGAGATCCATCTCTCCGGCTGTCTGGGCAACGGCCGACTGTTCGAATAGCAAAAGGAAAGAAAGAAGGGCGGCGATAATCCTGTTGAGAAACGGATAGTGTTTCTGTTTGAAGGAGGGCTTTGCGGTTAATATCTTCGTGCTCATTGCTTTATCCTATTCTATCTCGCAATAAGCATACTTGTATCGGGTTAAGGGCTGCTTAAGGTCGTGTAAATTTCTTGTAAAATCAGCTCTTTATCTATTTGGCAGGAGGTTTTTCGTGATTGAATCAAGTTAAAGACAGAGGGGGTAGTCCTTTACGGGTTATTGCAAGAGGGGCGTCATTTGGCCTTCCTGAATTTATTTTCAATATCCGTTATCTTATCCATATATTCCGCTACTTTCTTTAACCCCTCATTGTCGCCTTTGTTCCGGTAGAGTTTTTGGGCTTTAAGCAGGTTTTCCCTGAATTTCATCAATTGTTCGGACATAAAATAAACCAGGGAAATCCTGTAATACAGATCAGGATTATCCCGGTCCAATTCGATGGCCATACGGTAATATTTTATCGCCTCCGGGTATTTTCCGAGGGAGGCATAAATTCCCGCCATATTGACTGACGCCTCCGGAAGGTCAGGCTCCAGCGAAATAGCCTTCTCGTAATACTCCAGGGCATCTTCCAGGCGGTTTGATGATTGGTATAACGCGGCAAGGTTGAAGCAGGCTTGGCCGTACCGCGGGTCGATTTCTATGGCTTTGCGGAAATAACCGATAGCCTCCGGTTCGTTTCCAAGCGAAGCGTAAACCACCCCTATTACATTATACGGCCTGGCGTAGGAAGGGTTGGATCCTGCGGTCTTTTTGAGTTCTGCAAGCCCCATATCTATCTCTCCGTTTTGCAGAAGATCCAGGCCCTTAAAAAAGGAGACGGCGTATTCTTCGGTAATTTTCTTTTCGTTCAGATCGTTGATTACGGCCAGTGAACTTGAAGAAGTGGAATCCGTCTTATATTCTTTTAAGTTATTTCTGAACCAGGCTGCCGCTTCACGGAACTTTCCTTCAGAGGCATATGTTATGCCTTCGCGATAAGCGGGATGGTTATCCTGCGCGCTGGCCTCTGAAGCAAGCATATCCAATGATGCCACTAATACCGTTAATATTAATAGAGCCGCTATGCGTTTCATAATCCTCCTTAAGCGATATCATAATTATATATTGAATCTGCCGTTGATTCAAGATTGGAGAGTAGGCTGAAAACAGGTTTTTACTCGCAGTTTATTTGTTTACTTAACAAATAAATTATAATATAATGAAAAAAATTTGACCTTCCTGGATTTATGTTCTTCCGAAAAACAGAGAGACAGAACAGACTTTTTGAGCCGGCCGGCGGCCTGTCAAGCATATCGATCAGGCCAAGCCTGTTATCCTGATAAAGGGCAAGCAGTATTCTTGTAAAAGGAGGATTAATGGTTAAGAGGGCATTAGTTGTCTTGGTTTCGTTATTTTTAGCAGGGACTGCTTGTGCCGCTGAAAACGGCGGTTCCATTCAGATCAAGGGATCGGATACGATGGTAAATCTGGCCCAGGCCTGGGCGGAGAAATACATGGAAGAAAATCCCGCTGATTTCATCGCGGTGACCGGCGGGGGATCCGGGACTGGCCTATCCAGCCTGATAAGCGGTAGTTGTGATATAGCGATGAGCTCAAGAAATATCAAGGAAAAGGAGATTTCCCTGGCAAAACAGAGAGGGGTCGTCCCTTTTGAGATAAAGGTTGCCTTGGATGGCTTGGCGGTGGTAGTCAGCCCGCTCAACCCGGTGGACAGGCTCACTGTTGACCAACTGGCCGGGATTTTTACCGGAAGGATCACCAATTGGAAAGAGGTGGGGGGCAAGGACGAGAAGATAGTGGTGCTTTCTCGAGAAGTCAATTCCGGTACGCATGTTTATTTCAAAGAGCATGTATTGAGGGGGAACAATATAAACAGCAGGGAGGAGTTTACGCCTAATGCCCTGATGCTGTCTTCTTCCCAGGCGATTGCCGACGAAATAGCGGTTAACCCGTCAGCTATCGGTTATTACGGCATGGGTTATATCTCTGACAAGCAGAAGGCCGTTGCCGTCGCCGATGACGAGAAAGCCGCATATGTCGAACCGAACATAGAGAATGTGATAAGCGGAAAATATCCCATATCTAGGCCGCTTTTCTTTTATACAAACGGCCAACCCCAGGGATTGACCAGGGAATTCGTTGATTATGCCCTTTCCAAGGAAGGCCAGGATATCGTGGTAAAAACCGATTTTGTCCCCGTAAAAAAATGACCTATCGCTTATGAGGAAGCTCAAAGAATTTATCATAGACAAACTTATCTTTATCTGCGGGCTAGCCTCCATCTTTTTTGTCATCCTGATCTTCCTGTTTTTGTCCAAAGAGGCCCTGGCGGTATTCAAATATGTCAGTCCGGTTGATTTCCTTGCGGGCAAGAGGTGGTACCCTATTTCGGAACCGGCGCAGCTGGGTATATTGCCGCTTATCTTCGGTTCGCTGATGGTAACTTTGGGGGCGGCGATAATCTCTATTCCCATAGGTATCGCCTGCGCCGTTTACATATCCGAAGTTGCCCCCTCGGGGATTAAAGAGTTCCTGAAGGCGGGAATAGAACTATTGGCCGCTATCCCCAGCGTAGTGCTGGGATTTATCGGTATGGTTACCCTCGTTCCATGGGTGAAGCGTATATTCGGCCTGCCTACAGGCTTGACCGCCTTATCAGGATCGATAATCCTTGCCTTTATGGCCATGCCTACGATAGTTTCGATCGCAGAAGACGCTCTTTATTCCGTGCCGAAGAATTACAAAGAAGGGGCTTTTGCCCTGGGCGCCACCCACTGGCAGACGATATACCGGGTTTTGCTCCCGGCCGCCTCTTCGGGGATAGTCGCGGCGGTAATGCTGGGCATAGGCAGGGTTATCGGGGAGACCATGGCGGTAATGATGATCACCGGCAATGCCGCGGTCATCCCGCACAGCATACTGGTTCCGGTACGCACCCTGACCGCTACCATCGCCGCAGAGATGGGTGAGGCGGTAGTAGGCAGCGAGCATTATTTCGCGCTTTTTGCCATCGGTATAGTTTTGTTTATAATAAGTTTTATCATTAATGTCAGTGCGGACCTTTTCCTGCATAAAAGAAGCTAATGTCTAATACGCAGAGATCGCAAAAGATAGCGTTCTTTTTCCTTTTTCTGGCCACCCTGCTGATCCTCGTACCGGTAGGGTTGATCGTGGTGGTCATTGTACAAAAAGGGCTGCCTGCGATCAACTGGCAGTTTTTATCAGATATCCCGCGTCAGGGGATGCGCGCGGGAGGGATTTTCCCGGCGATCATCGGGACATTTTATCTTGTTTTCGGGGCCATACTTTTTGCCCTGCCTATCGGGCTGCTGGCGGCAATTTATCTAAGCGAATATGCCGGGAATAATCCGCTCAACCGTATAATAAAACTGGCGATCGTAAACCTCGCCGGAGTCCCTTCGGTAGTATATGGATTGTTCGGTCTGGCCCTGTTTGTCGTCTTCTTGAGGTTCGGCGCTTCGATCTTGTCAGGTTCGCTTACCCTGGGCATAATGATCCTGCCGATAATCATCACTACTGCGCGGGAAGCCCTGGAGAGCGTGCCGCAGTCATTCCGCGAGGTAAGTCTTTCGCTGGGCGCAAGCAAATGGCAGACTATAAGGCATATAGTCTTGCCTAATGCCATACCGGGGATACTGACCGGTACAATCCTTGGGTTGGGCAGGGCGGCGGGAGAGACCGCCCCGATACTCTTTACCGTCGCGGCTTTTTATTTACCAAGGCTTCCCAAATCCATATTCGATCAGGTCATGGCGCTTCCGTATCATTTATACGTTATTTCGACCCAGGTTCCTAATGTCGAAGAAAAGATACGTTACGGCACGGCCCTGGTGCTTTTGTCCCTGGTACTGTTCATGAACCTGGTGGCTATAATTATCCGTTATAATTTCAGGAAGAGGAAGAAATGGTAAAGTTTGTCGCTAAAGATCTCAATATATGGTTTGGCCAGGTCCGCGCCTTAAAAAACGTGGATATTGAAATTAAGGCAAATGAGATCCTGAGCATAATCGGCCCATCCAACAGCGGGAAAACCAGTTTCTTGCGCATGCTTAACCGCCTGAACGATCTAAGTCCCGGTTTCAGGATGGGCGGCTGGCTGGGGTTTGACGGCGAGGACATAAGAAAGATAGATATCTGCGGCCTGCGTAAAAGAGTAGGAATGGTTTTTGCTTTACCTCTGCCGCTTCCCCTGTCTATCTTTGAGAACGTAGCTTACGGCGTTAAGATGCACGGAGAAAGAAGACGCCCGAAGGTATGCGCGCTCGTCGAACACTCGCTTAAACAGGCATACCTTTGGGATGAGGTTAAGGACAGGCTGGATGTTTCGGCTTTCAAGCTGTCCGGAGGCCAGCAGCAGCGTCTTTGTATAGCAAGGACCCTGGCGGTGGAACCCGAGGTTATCCTGTTCGATGAGCCTTGTTCCGGCCTGGATCCGATATCCACATCCAAGGTCGAAGAAGCAATGCTTAAATTGAAAAAGGATTATACCATAGTGCTGGTTACCAATAACGTAAAACAGGCTGCCAGGGTCGGTGACCGTACGGCGTTCTTTCTTTCCGGAGAGCTTGTTGAGCTGGACAGCACGGAGAAAATATTCACTAATCCCGCTGACCGGCGCACGGATGGGTATATCAGGGGGGAGTTCGGATAATGGCCGATATCAGGGTCGATAACCTGAATTTATGGTACGGGGATTTCCAGGCGCTCATCGATGTTGGAGCGCATTTTCCCGAAAGGGAGATCACGGCGATGATCGGTCCTTCTGGATGCGGAAAATCCACCCTGCTTAGGGTGTTTAACCGGATGAACGATTTTGTCGAAGGGGTGCGTGTCAGCGGGCAGGTGATTATTGACGGACAGGATATTATTTCCGATAAGCCGGACCTGGTGAAGCTGCGAAAAAACGTAGGGATGGTTTTCCAGCGCCCCAACCCGTTCCCTCTTTCCATCTACGAGAATATTGTTTTCGGCCAAAAGGTGCACACTGAAGGGTTGAGCAGGTCTGAGCTTGACGAGATAGTGGAGGATAGTTTAAGTTCCGTTCTTTTGTGGGATGAGTTAAAAGATAAACTTAGGAGGTCTGCTTTGAGTTTATCCCTGGAGCAGAAACAAAGGCTTTGCATTGCCAGGCTTATCGCGGTCAAGCCGGAGATCCTGCTTATGGATGAACCGTGTTCTACCCTTGACCCGCAGGCGACCGGCCGCATCGAAGAGCTGATGCGCGAATTAAAGAACAATTATACGATCATAATCGTCACGCATAATATGCAGCAGGCGGCGCGCGTATCCGACAATACGGGTTTCATGCTTTTAGGCGAATTGGTGGAGTTCGGCAAAACACGGGATATTTTTAAAGGCCCAAAGGATAAAAGGACGGAAGATTATATTACCGGCCGCTACGGTTAGGATATTCCGGCGCGTTTGAGCCGGATGAGAACGGGAGGTGCATGATGTTGAGGCATTTGGACGAAGAATTGAAGGAATTGCACAGGGATATCTTGAAGATGGCGGTCTTTGCCCAGGAGTCGATATTTAAGTCCATTGAGTCACTGAAGAACCGCGATAAGGCCCTGGCCCAGGACGTTATCAATACCGATAACAAGATCGATGAGCTGGAGCTGGAAATAGACGATAAATGCATAGACCTTATTGCCCGTTATCAGCCGATGGCCGGGGATTTGAGGTATATTTCTACGGGGATGAAGATTAACGCGGAGCTTGAGCGTATCGCGGATATCGCCGTTGATATCTCGCAAAGGTCGCTGGAACTTATGGAAAAGCCCCTGCTTAAGCCGCTGGTGGACATACCTAAGCTTTCGCTGGTTTCCCAGGATATGGTTGGCGACGCAATTGACGCATTCATCAAAAGGGATGCCCAGCTTGCCAGGAAGGTGGTCCTGGATGATGCCGAAGCAGACAGGCTGCGTAACCTTGTGCAGGATGAGCTGGTCAGCGAATACCTGGCGCGGGATCCACAGACAGCTGAACGCGCCGTAGCCCTGCTGCTTATCGCCAGGTATCTTGAACGCATATGCGACCACACCACCAACATAGCCGAGGACGTAATATACATGGTGGAGGCCAAGGTGGTAAAACATCACCCGGAAGAGCTGAAATAAGGGTAATATATCTCCTTGACCCTCTGAATTTAGTGGTATATAATTTTCTAATTACCCCCTTATTATAATAATATAATAATTATGGAGTATGGAATATGAAAAATAGGATAGTTTCCTGGATCAGGGAGCAGGTTAAATTGTCCGGGGCCAAAGGTATTGTGCTGGGGCTTTCCGGAGGCATAGATTCCGCGGTAGTCGCCGCCCTATGTAAAGAGGCGGTGGGGAAAGACAGGGTGCTTGTGCTTTTCCTGCCGTGTAACAGCAACGCGCAGGATTTGAAAGATGCGCGCCTGGTTGCTTCAAAACTCAAACTTAAATCGAAACTGGTTGACCTGTCGGGGGTTTATAATAATTTCCTGAAGGCCCTGCCGCCTGCCGGAGGCCTGGCTAAAGGAAATCTCAAACCCCGTCTGCGCATGAGTACGCTTTATTATTTCGCCAACAAGCTGAACTATCTGGTTTGTGGAACAGGCAATAAATCCGAGCTCCTGGTAGGATATTTCACCAAATACGGGGACGGCGGAGTGGATATCCTGCCGATCGCGGATCTCTTCAAGCGCCAGGTGCGCAGGCTTGCCGGGGAACTGAAAATACCCCAGGGGATTATTGCCAAGCCGCCTACCGCCGGGCTCTGGCATGGGCAGACCGATGAAGGGGAAATGGGCATAACTTACGATGAGCTGGACGATATATTAGAAAGGTTTTGCAACAAGAAAAAACAGGCGGCCCGCAGGGTCAAGATCAGCAAAGTAAGAAAGATGCACAGGGATTCGGGCCATAAAAGAAAAGGCGCCGAGATTTGCCGTATTCGCTAAGGAGGAGAGCAGTGATGGACGAGATATTGGAGATTTTGGAAAAAGACGGCCGGGCAAGCGCGGAGGAGATCGCAAAGATGATCCGTAAGGATCCCGCCGCGGTAAGGAAATCGATCAGGAAATACGAAAAAGAGGGGGCGATCTTAAAGTATAAGGCGGTAATCAACAAGGATCTAGTCAGGGACAGCGATTCCGAGGTCAGGGCGTTAATCGAAGTAAATATTCTTCCCCAGAAGGACCTGGGCTTCGATAAGATTGCCGAGCGCATCTATTCGTTCCCGGAAGTCACCAGCTGCTATCTTATAAGTGGGACTTATGATCTGCTGGTAGTAGTGGAGGGCAAGAGCCTGCATACGGTTTCAAACTTCGTGGCTGAGAAGCTTTCCTGCATGGAGAATGTGCGTGGAACCGCAACGCACTTTTTGCTGAAAAAATACAAAGAAGACGGGGTAATCCTTAAGCACAAGACCGAAAACAAGAGGATAGCCATCTCCTATTAAGAAAGCGGCAGACAGCAGGGAGTAGATAGGTAAAGCCAAAGAAAACCAGGCTCAGGGGCAAGGTCTAAATATAAAATTCACGGATAGGGGTAAAATAAAGTTTGATTTATAATAAAATGAGAACATCAAAAGTAGTTGAAAAAATACAGCCTTCAGGCATCCGCGCCTTTTTTGATTTGGTGCTGGGGATGAAGGATGTCATATCCCTGGGGGTGGGAGAGCCGGATTTTGTCACCCCCTGGCAGATCCGCGAGGCGGGAATATATTCGCTGGAGCAGGGGTTTACCAGCTATACTTCGAACAAGGGTCTTTATAAGCTGCGTTTAGGCATCCATCGTTACCTGAAAAACAAGTTTGGGCTGGATTATTGCCCGGATGAAGAGATACTGATTACCGTGGGGGTAAGCGAAGGTGTCGATCTGGCGTTGAGGTCGATCATCAACCCGGGAGACAAGGTGCTGGTCCCGGTCCCGGGATATGTTTCGTACGGCCCGGTTACCGAGCTTGCCGGAGGAGTGCCCGTTTATATTGATACTTCAAAAAACGGGTTAAAAATAACCCCCGCTCTTTTGAAAAAACATATAGACAAAAAAGTCAAGGCGATCATCCTTAATTATCCTACCAATCCTACGGGGGTTTCCTACCGCCGCAAGGAGCTTGAGGAGTTGAACAGGATCCTGCTGCGTCACAAGATACTTTGTATCAGTGATGAGGTATATGGCGATCTGACTTATGATTTTGAGCATACTGCCTTCCCGACACTGCCCGGGGCAAAGAAAAACACCGTCTATCTGAACGGTTTTTCCAAATCTTTTGCCATGACCGGATGGCGCGTAGCTTTTGCCTGCGGTCCAAAAGACATTATTGCGGCAATGACCAAGATACACCAGTATACGATCATGTGCGTGTCGATTACCAGCCAGATGGCAGCCGCAGAGGCGCTGGCGAGCGGTAGAAAGTCCATGGAGCAGATGAAACGCGAATATGACCGCAGGAGACAATTCGTGACCGTAGAAATGAATTCGCTGGGTTTGAAATGTTCCCGTCCGCAAGGGGCATTTTATATTTTCCCTTCGATAAAGGGCACGGGTCTATCTTCTATGGATTTCTCGCGAAAATTACTCGAAAAAGAGAAAGTGGCGGTTGTCCCGGGGACCGCTTTCGGGCCCTGTTGTGAAGGATATATTAGGATTTCTTACGCTTCCAGCATGGACAGTTTGAAGGAGGCATTGGTCAGGATAGGAAAATTTCTGGGAAAGAGGGAATGATGGCTACTAAAATGATGGCTGCTAATAAGAAAGGCAAAAAGGAAAACTACAAGATTTATGTAAAACAGATCGAAGCGATCTCCAAGGTCGCGAATTTGATCACTTCCGGGTTGTATCTGGAAGAGCTGCTGCGTTTGATAGTCCAGGTTACAGCCGAGGCGATGAGCTCCAAGATATCTTCGCTCATGCTGCTGGATCCTGATAAAAAAGAGCTGGTGGTAAAGGCTACGCAGTCAATATCCGAGGCATACAACAAGAAACCCAATATACCGTTAGGGGAGGGTATCGCCGGGATGGTCGCCAGGGACAACAAGCCTATATGCGTTTTGGATGTCAAGGGGGACGCGCGTTACCTGAATCAGGATGTAGCCAAAAAGGAAGGTTTATGCTCATTGGTTTGTTTCCCCCTGGCCGTAAAGGGAAGACTTATCGGGGTGCTTAATTGCTATACATCCAAGAGGCATAAATTCTCCAAGAGCGAACTGGACCTTTTGGCCGCCCTCGCCAATCAAGCGGCTATTGCTATCGAGAACGCGGAGCTGGATTTACGCGCCCGTTCTGCTGAAGAGGCTTTGACTACCCGTAAACTTGTCGAGCGGGCAAAAGATATCCTTTCCCAGGATGCCGGTATCCCTCCTTCGGAGGCATACCGCCTGATCCAGAAACAAAGCATGAATATGCGTAAATCCATGCGCGAGGTGGCGGAGGCAATTATTCTGGCGAAAGACATAAAGGCAAAGAATATTTAACCCGGTGTTTTAAAACATGGGGGAATAAGATGAGCATAAGGCAAAAAGTTCTATTCAGGATCAGCGGCGTTGAATTGCAGAAACCGGCCTCTTTTAAAAAAGTCTCCACCTACTTCGGAGAGAATACCTTCAAGCTGGAGACCATGCAGAAGCACATCTCCAAGAAGACCTTTGAGGCCTTCAAGCTCTGGATGTCCGAAGGCAAGACCATCAGCCTGGAA
>JAQUKF010000007.1 GCA_028719265.1 Candidatus Omnitrophota bacterium | reverse complement strand
CGCCTGGGGCTGGGCATATCCCGTTCACAGGCCCGCCAGATCGTCAGGCATAACCTGATCGCCGTGAATTCGCGAAGGGTGAACATACCGTCTTTCCTGGTGGATAAAGATGATCTGGTCGAGATTAAATCCAAAGATAAGCCCAAGGCAAAGATCAAGGAAAACCTGGAGCTTTCCAAGGATAGGACTGTTCCAAGCTGGCTTGAATTCTCAGCTCCGGAATTAAGGGGGAAGGTTTTGAGGCTGCCGGAAAAATCCGACATCCAGCAGCCTATCCAGGAGCAGCTTATCGTCGAGTTGTATTCCAAATAAAGTTCTGCAGAAGGTTTTATAATATCTTAAGGAGGAAATAAATGGGTATAAAATGGAGAGATTTTCAGTTTCCAAAGAAACTTGAATGCGACGAGTCAACATATACGGAAACTTACGGTAAATTCATCGCCGCCCCTTTTGAAAGGGGTTATGGCGTAACTTTGGGCAATTCCTTAAGGAGGGTGCTGCTTTCTTCTATAGAAGGAAGCGCGGTGAGCTCGGTTAAGATCGCAGGAGTCTCGCATGAATTTTCCACCATCCCCGGGGTGCTTGAAGACGTCCCGGAGGTGATCCTTAATATAAAGAGCCTGATCTTAAACTCGCACTCAAAGATCCCCAAAACAATTTATCTTAAGGCCGATAAGAAAGGGGAGGTGAAGGCAAAGGATATAGAGGTGGATGAAACAATCGAGATAATCAACCCTGAATTGCATATCGCCACCCTTACCAAGGACGCCAAGCTGAATATCGAAATGGAAGTTTCCCGCGGCAGGGGGTATATGCCGGCGGAGTTGAACAAGAAAGAGGATAAGATCGCAGGTTTTATCCCGATAGATTCGATATTTACTCCGATCAAGAAGATCAATTATTCTGTGGAAAATACCCGCGTAGGACAGCGCACGGATTATGATAAACTGATCATCGAGATCTGGACCAACGGCAGCATTAATCCGAAGGACGCATTGTTGTATGCCTCCAATATCCTGCAAAGGCACCTTGATATTTTCGTGAATTTCGGCCAGCTTCCCGAGGACATAGCGGAAGAGGAGCCGGAGATGACCAAGGAGGAGATAGCCCTGTATGAAAAATTAAGGCTTCCGATCTCGGAGCTCGAACTTTCCGTCAGGAGCTCAAACTGTTTGAGGGAGGCGGGTATCAAGATCATCGCGGATTTGGTCAAGAAGAGCGAGGATGAGATGCTTAGCTTCAAGAATTTCGGAAAGAAATCCCTCACCGAGATTCAGGAGCTGCTTATGGGAATGGGGATAACCTTAGGGATGCAGGTCGATCCAAAGAAGCTAAAGAAGGGTTAAGATAAAATGAGACACGCAAAGAAAAGATTGCAACTAGGCCGTTTTACCAGTTGGCATGAAGCGACGATCAGGAGCCTGGCCAGGAATATCATCCTAAACCAGAGTATAAAGACAACTTTATCCAGGGCAAAGGCCAGCCGTCAAATGATCGAGAAGCTTATATCGTTGGCCAGAGAAAACACCCTGTTCGCCCGCAGGCAGGCGCAAAAGGTCTTAGGCGAACACAGGATAGTATCCCTTCTTTTCAACGATATCGGTCCGCGTTTTTCCAAGCGCGCAAGCGGTTTTACCAGGATCATCAGCCTTGGGAAGCGCCGCGGGGATGACGCCGAAATGGTGATTTTCGAGCTTACCGAGATAAAGAAAAAAGAGACCAAGAAGGCAAAGTCCGCTTCCAAGGAAGAAAAACCTAAAGCCGCTTTGGATAAAGAAGAAGTGATAGAGGCCAAGCCGGTAAAAGAGGGGGATGAGGAAAAGAAACCCGAATCGGCGAAAAAGGATATCCCGGAAAAAGAAAAGAAGCCGCAGAAGAAATTTATCGGAGGGATAAGAAGCATATTCAAGAAGAAAAGCGATTCCAGGTAAGTAATGAAATGCTTATATGAAAATAGATACAAGGCTTGCGGAGCGTTTAAAAAAGATAAACCCTTCTTCAACCCTGGCGATAACCTCTAAAGCCAAAAAGCTAAAGAGCGAAGGCAAGGATATAGTAACTTTTGCCGCCGGGGAGCCGGATTTTGATACTCCCGCTTTTATCAAAGATGCCGCATGTGAAGCAATAAGATCCGGCTTTACCAAATATACACCCACCACAGGCATACCCGAATTAAAGAAGCTCATCTGCCAGAAATTCAAGAAAGATAATTCGCTGGAATACGCTCCAGGCCAGGTTATTGTTTCCTGCGGCGCCAAGCACAGCATTTATAACGCGCTTATGGTCCTGGTGAACAAGGCGGATGAGGTGCTTATACCCCTGCCTTACTGGGTGAGTTATCCCGAAATGGTCAGCCTTTGCGAGGGCATCCCGCGTTTTATCAAGACGAGCCCGGAAAACAATTTCAAGATAACAGTAACGGATTTAAAGAAGCATATTACCCCCAAGACAAAGGTGCTTATTCTGAACAGCCCGTCAAATCCGGCCGGTTCAGTTTACAGCCGCCTGGAGCTTGAGGAGATCGCCAAGGTTTGCGTAAGCAAGAATATCTTCGTGATCAGCGATGAGATCTACGAAAAGATAATCTTTGACGGACAGAAGCACGAGTCGATTGCCAGCTTCAATAAGGATATCTATGATTTGACTGTTACGGTCAACGGCCTCTCCAAAAGTCATTCTATGACGGGATGGCGCATAGGCTATCTTGGCGCGCCAAACGATGTGGCTAACGCCATCTCTAACCTGCAGGACCATTCTACATCAAACCCTAACTCCATAGCCCAAAAGGCGGCCGTGGCAGCCTTATCCGCTTCGGATGATTTCGCGTTTGAATCGTGCAGAAAGTTCCAGGAGAGAAGGGATTACCTGGCTTCCCGGCTGAGCAAGATCGGTAGAATAAGTTTTACTATGCCGCAGGGAGCTTTTTACATGTTCTGTAACATATCAAAAACAGGGCTTGGGTCTATGGAGTTTGCCAGGCGCCTGCTTGAAGAAGAATTCGTCAGCGTAATCCCGGGGGTGAGTTTCGGTATGGATGATTACATAAGGATAAGCTTTGCTACCGGGATCGAAGAGATAGGCAAGGGAATGGACAGGCTGGAGAAGTGGCTGGAGGAGATCAGTAAATAGCCTCTTGCGTCCGGTCGGTCATAATATATATGAAAAAGCAGATACCAAAAACAGTTGCGGAAAAAATATTAAGCAGGCATGCGGGAAAGGATTTGAGCGCCGGTGACTTTGCGGTATGCAAGGTGGATTTTGCCTTCGGCCAGGACGGCACATCTTCTATAATAATCGACCGCATAAGGGAGATGGGGATCAAGGATTTCAAGACCAAATTCTGCATGGTTATCGACCATAGCGCGCCGTCACCAAGCGAAGGCGTTTCGCGCGTGCATAAGAAAATGCGTGATTTCGCAAAAGATTTCAAGACCGGACTTTTCGATATAGGCTGCGGGGTCTGCCACCAGGTTATCCCGGAGTCAGGCAATATCCTGCCCGGGGATCTGGTTTTGGGCGCGGATTCGCATACTTGTACTTATGGGGCCCTGGGGGCATTCTCCACGGGGGTAGGCTCGACAGATCTGGCTATCGCGCTGGCTACGGGAAGGAACTGGTTTAAGGTCCCGGCGACCATTAAGATAATCGTAAAGGGAAAACTGCCTAAAGGGGTATTTGCGAAAGATATAATATTGCATATAATCGGAAAACTCAGGAGTGACGGGGGGACATATAAAGCGGTTGAATTTTCCGGCCCGGTGATCGATAATATGGGGATGGACGGTCGTTTTACTGTCTGTAATATGCTTGTGGAGTTGGGCGCAAAAGCCGGGTTTATGCCGGTGGATAAAAAGACTATCGCTTGGCTTAAACCCAGGGCAGGAAAGAATAAATCATTTGCGCAAATCTCGGCCGATAAGGATGCTGTATACGAAAGTGTGCATGAGTTTGACGTGTCCGGATTCAAGCCGATGGTGGCCATGCCTCACAGCGTGGATAATACAGCCGAGGCATCGTCTTTAAAGGAGGTAAAGATCGGAGAGGCCTTTTTAGGCACCTGCACCAACGGCAGGATAGACGATCTTAAGGCGGCGGCAAAGGTTTTGAAGGGAAGGAAGGTGCATCCCGGCGTAAAGATGATCATCGCCCCCAGTTCCCGGGAGGTTTACCTGGAGGCGTTAAGGCTGGGGTTGGTGGATATATTCATCAAGGCACAGGCGGTGATTGTCGCTCCCGGCTGCGGCCCCTGCGTGGGCACGCATAACGGCGTACTTTCCGACGGGGAAGTGGCGATTTCGACCGCCAACCGTAATTTTAAGGGCAGGATGGGTAATCCGTCCGGGTTTATTTACCTGGCTTCTCCGGCTACTGTCGCGGCCTCGGCGGTCAAGGGCCGCATAAGCGATCCGAGGGTTTATTTCTAGGAAGGCAGCGGTTAGTTTTACCGTTTTTAAGGTTCTTGTTGATAGGGCATCAAGATTTTTTTGGATAAAAC
This sequence comes from Candidatus Omnitrophota bacterium, assembly GCA_028719265.1. Lineage (GTDB taxonomy): Bacteria > Omnitrophota > Gorgyraeia > Gygaellales > Profunditerraquicolaceae > UBA6249. The sequence goes on along the minus strand of JAQUKF010000007.1, from coordinate 15,322 downwards.
ATTAAGGAGGAGTTATGGAGATCCGTGATTTGCTTATGATGTGTATCGAGAAGAGCGCTTCGGATTTGCATTTTACCGAAAACGAACCCCCGATCTTGCGTATTGACGGCAGGCTGGTCCGCACCAATCTGGAGAAATTGGACAAGCAGGAAATGAAAAAGATGATCTACGGGGTGCTTTCCAGTTCCCAGAAAGAGATCTTCGAACGGGAACTGGAGCTGGATTTTTCCCTTGCCCTTCCGGATTTGGACAGGTTCCGGGTAAATATCCATACCCAAAAAGGCAGCGTGGAGGGGGCCTTCCGCCGTATCCCGCTGGAGATCCCCAATGCCGAGAACTTAGGGCTTCCCAAGGTCATTATTGACCTGGCAAATAAGCCTAACGGCCTGGTTTTAGTAACCGGACCGACGGGGATGGGTAAGACCACTACCCTGGCCGCCATGATCAACCATATAAACAGTGAGAGGGCGTGTCTGATTACTTGTATAGAAGACCCTATAGAATTCGTTTATAGCAACAAGAAGAGCGTGATAAAGCAGCGTGAAGTTTATTCTGATACCCATTCTTTCGCCCAGGCTCTTCGGCACGCGCTACGCCAGGACCCCAATGTTATCGTGGTCGGGGAGATGCGCGATTTGGAGACAATCTCTACAGCGTTAACGGCCGCCGAGACCGGACACCTTGTATTGGCTACTTTGCATACGCCGGATGCCCCGCAGACAATTGCCAGGATCATCGACGTTTTTCCGCCGCACCAGCAGCAGCAGGTCAAGATGCAGCTTTCCGACTGCCTCCAGGGCGTGGTCTCCCAGCTGCTTCTTCCGCATATTTCCGGCAGGGGGAGGGTTTTATGTACGGAGGTTATGGTGGCTACCCCCGGTATCCGCAACCTAATACGCGAGCAGGAGATCGAACAGATCCCCACCTTGATGCAGACAGGCTCCCAGCACGGGATGCATACTATGGATAAATCGCTTAAAGAGCTGCATCAGAAAGGTACGATTACTTTGGATATGGCGATGTCCAAGGCGAAGAACAGGGAAGAATTCAAACAGCTGTAGCATAAATCGATATCATATGATTATTTCGGGCAAGAGTATAAAATTAGGGGATAACATTAATACGGATTTCATCATTTCCGGAAGGTATAAATTCGCGATCACCGATCTTTCCGAGCTGGCAAAGCATATTATGGAGGATATTGACCCGGATTTTCCGCGGAAAATAACCAAGGGTAAATCCATAATCGTCGCCGGTAATAACTTCGGAATGGGGTCGAGCCGCGAGCAGGCCCCGCTGGTGATCAAAGAGGCCGGTATCGCAGCGGTGCTTTCTCCGCAATTTGCGCGTATATTCTTCCGCAACAGCTTCAATATCGGCCTGCCCCTGATCGAAACCGACACTTCAAAGATCGGAGAATCGGACGAGCTGGATATAGATTTGGATAAAGGCCTGGTAAGGAATATTACCAGGGGGTTGGATTTAAAGATCAAGCCTTTGCCCAGGTTCATGCAGGACCTTTTGACCGAAGGCGGGATAGTGAATTATTACAAGAAATACGGGGAGCTTAAGATTTAAGATGAAGCATAAGATTACTTTGATTCCCGGAGACGGGATTGGACGTGAAGTTTCTGAGGCTGCCGTACGCTGCGTTGAGGCTACGGGTGTAAAAATTGATTGGGAAGAGGTTATTGCCGGCACCGAGGCCCTTGAGAAAACAGGGGAAATACTGCCCGGCCAGGTTCTTGATTCCATTAAAAGGAACAAGGTGGCGCTTAAAGGGCCTATCACTACTCCAGTAGGCACGGGTTTTCGTTCGGTAAACGTCGCTATCAGGCAGGCGCTTGAGCTTTTTGCCTGCGTGCGGCCGGCAAAAAGCTATGCCGGTATCAGGAGCAGGTTCAGTGATATCGACTTGGTGATCGTCAGGGAGAATAGTGAAGATCTTTATATGGGCGTGGAGTTTGAGGAGGGCAAACCGGAAACCAGGTCCTTGATCGAGCAGATAAAGAAAGATACAAAGAAACAGATACGGCCGGATTCCGGCATAAGCATAAAACCAATATCCAAGTTCGGGACGGAAAGAATAGCCAGGTTTGCCTTTGAATACGCATTGAAAAATAACCGCAAGAAGGTTACCTGTGTGCATAAGGCCAATATCATGAAATTCAGCGACGGGTTGTTTCTGAAAGTGGCCAGGGAGGTTGCCCAGGAATACGCGGGGAGGATGGTTTTTGAAGACGCGATCGTGGACAATATGTCAATGCAGCTGGTGACCAAGCCCCATAAATATGATGTCCTGCTCCTGCCCAATCTTTACGGAGATATCATTTCGGATCTTTGCGCGGGATTAGTGGGAGGGTTAGGCGTTGCCCCGGGCGCTAATATAGGAGACGATAGCGCTGTTTTTGAGGCGGTGCACGGTTCTGCTCCGAAATACAAAGGGCAGAATAAGGTGAACCCCATGGCCATGATCCTGTCGGCCGTACTGATGCTGCGCCATATCAAGGAATTTAAGGCTGCCGACGCGCTTGAGGATGCGGTGAGGAGCGTTCTTGTAGAGGGAAAATTTCTGACTTATGATTTAAAGGCTGATCCGCTTGATCCGTCTGCCGTTGGCACCAGTGAGATGGCCGAGGCAATCATAGAGAAGATCAAACGTTGATCCAGGATTTAGATGTATAAGGTCCAAGAATATTGGTGGAAAGAAGGTGCCGGCTGGTCCCGCACCTTCTAATAATTGATTGAATAAGGAGAAGGTTGAGGGATGAAGATTTCCGTTATCGGAGCGGGAAATGTCGGGAGTTTGTCTGCTATGCGCATCGCCGGGGAAGGCCTGGGCGATGTTTTGCTTATTGATGTAGTAAAAGGATTAGCCTGCGGTAAGGCCCTTGACCTGGAGGACGCCCGCCCATTATTAAGGTATAATTACAATATTAAGGGGAGCGACGATATCCGGCTTCTCGAAGGTTCAGATATTATTGTTGTCACCGCCGGCCTGGCGCGCAAACCTGGAATGAGCCGCGAAGAGCTGCTCGCTAAGAATGCCCAGATCCTTAAAAGCGTATCTTTGAATATAAAAGAGCTGGCCTCCGAAGCTATCGTCGTAATCGTGACCAACCCTTTGGATATCATGACGCTTTATGCCTTGAAGGTTACGGGCTTTAGCCCCAAAAGGGTTTTTGGAATGGGCGTCAGTCTGGACAGCGCGCGCTTCGCCAATCTGATAGCGCATGACCTGGGAGTGATGTGCACCGATGTCGAGGCCCAGGTGATCGGAGCCCACGGAGAGGCGATGATGCCGCTTCCTTCTTTTGCGAAAGTTAAAGGTGTGGCGCTTGACGAATTCATGGACGAAGAAAAGATAAAGTCTTTAGTCAGCCGTACGGTCGGCAGGGGAGCCGAGATCGTCGCCAACCTCGGCACGGGAAGCGCCTTTTTTGCCCCTTCGGCGGCTATCGCCTCGATCGTCAAGGCGATAGCAAAAGACGAAAAACGCGTTATCGGATTATGCAGCTATTTGAACGGAGAATATAGCATCAAGGATACTTGTATTGGAGTTCCCTGCCGTCTGGGCAAGGATGGGATAGAGAAAATCATCGAGCTGGAGCTTTCAGGGGAAGAGAGAGATAAGTTGCGCAAATCGGCTGAAACCGTAGCACAGGCAGCGGCACAACTGCCGGTTTAATTCCAGAGCTTATGTATGATTTAGCGGTTATCGGAGCAGGTTGGGCGGGTTTTAACGCCGCTTTAAAAGCAAAGGAATCAGGCTTAAAGGTTTGCCTTATAGAAAGCGGTCCGATAGGCGGGACATGCCTGAACCGAGGCTGCATACCTACCAAATCGTTAATTGCCTCCGCCAAGACATATTCACTGGTAAAGAAGTCTTCTGTTTTCGGAGTTGAATCGGATAATCCCCGTTTTGATTTCGCCAGGATCCGGCAGAGGACGGATTCTATTATACGCACCCTTTCACAAGGGATGCAAAGCAGGCTGGGGGGAGTAGATTTTGTCAATTCCGCAGCACAGATAATCTCCCAGAATGAAATAAGGGCGGCAGGGCAGACCATATCATCCGGAACCATACTTATCGCTACCGGCAGCCGCCCCGTTGAGCTGCCGCAATTTAAGTTTGATCCCGGAAAGGTGCTCTCAAGCGACGAAATGCTGGTTTTGTCTTCCTTGCCTTCATCGTTGTTGATCGTCGGGGGAGGGGTTATCGGTTGTGAGTTCGCCAGCCTGTTTTCTCTCCTGGGGGTAAAGGTTGCTATCCTTGAAAAAATGCCCGTTCTCCTGCCGGGAGAGGACAACGAGATCTCCAGGAAGATAGAGGTAATTTTCAAGAAGAGGGGGATAGATGTCTTTACGGGGGCGGAGCTTTCAGGGGTGAACCCGGATACCTATGATAAGGTCCTGGTTTGCACAGGCAGGCAGCCGAATGTCGAAGGACTCGGCCTTGAGAAATTGGGTATCAAGCTGGATAAGAAGGGTATCGCGGTAGATGATTTTCTTATGACCAGTATTCCCGGTATATATGCAGCCGGGGATTCTACCGGCAGGATAATGCTTGCCCATTACGCAGCCTACCAGGGCCTTACAGCGGCTGAAAATATTTCCGGTAACAGGCGCAAAGCAGACAACTTAACCGTTCCCGCCTGCGTATTTTGCGATCCGGAGATAGCCAGCGTCGGGTTAAATGAAGAAACGGCTGTTTCCCGCGGGATCGCAGTCAAGACGCGCAAATTCGATTTCCGCGCTTCGGCGATGGGGCGGATCATCGATGAGACGGAAGGGTTTATCAAGATAGTTGTCGGAAAAGATTCCGAAGAGGTCGTCGGTGGATGTATAATCGGGCCCAAGGCAACGGAACTTATTTCCGTTTTGACCATGGCAGTCTCATTGCGTCTGAAGTTGAGCGATATGCGCCGGATAATATTTGCGCATCCCACGCTTTCTGAATCCTTGCACGATGCCGTAAAGTGAGCAATCCCGACGGAAGATAATCAGGAGGAGATCATGATCAAAGTTGTTTTACCGGAGTTAGGTGAAGGTATTTCCAAAGCGACCGTTTCATACTGGTTCGCCAAAGAGGGTGAGCGCGTAAAGGAAAAAGATGACCTTGTCGAGCTTGCCACAGATAAAACTACCTTTAATTTGCCCAGCCCCTGCACCGGAAAAATTTCCGAGATAATGTACCGGGAGGGAGACAGCGTAGAGATCGGCCAGATACTGGCTGTTATTAACGAAGAGTAAGACAATTTTGCTTTAGACGGGCCGAAAGGCCCGTGCCCGCCTTGACAATCCCCGTTTTTTCCTGTATAAATATATTTAAAATAACAAAATAAGCGTCTAAAAAAATGGCTATAGATTATAAAAGAGAACTCGAAAACGCAGCCAGGAACATGATTTTCGTGCACGATCCGGACCTGTTGATCAGGATGATGGCGCGCATGATGGTCAGCAAGGCCAGGATACTCCACGCAAGTTTTTTCCTTCAGGATAAGACAAAAGACGGTTATGCGCTTACCGTCTCCAAAGGGTCGTTGAGCAAGAAGGTCCCGCTTGACCTGATCCGTATCGACAAGGATGACGTGCTTATCCGTTTTTTCAAGTCGCATATGAGCCGTTCCTTATTCGGAAGGGAGGCGCTGCTTTACAGCGAAGCGAAATCAGCGCTGAAAAGCCCCAGGGTCAAGCGCGAGACCAAGCAGGGGTTGATGCACGTGCTCTACCAGATGGAGCTTTTGGATTCGGTAGTCTGCATCCCGAGTTATTTCCGGGATGAGTTGCTTGGAATATTGCTGTTGGGAAAGAAGGCTAACGGCAGGAATTTTGCCGAGGAGGAACTGGATTTTTTTATCGCCCTTAATTCCAATGTGACGATGGCGGTGAGAAACGCCCAGTTGTTCAAGCAGTTGGGAGTTGAGCTGGAACGCAAGCACCAGCTGTTCGTACGCACTACCGTAGCTTTGGCCGCGGCTATCGAAGCCAAAGACCATTATACCCACGGCCATACCACCAGGGTAACCAGTTTAAGCCTTGAGATAGCCCACAGGATGAACCAGAAAAACAAGAAGATTTTTGATTCGAAATTCCTTGAAAATTTGCACATAGCCAGCCTTTTGCATGATATCGGAAAGATAGGCGTCCCTGAGCATATACTTAACAAACGGTGCGAGCTTACCGTGGGGGAACGCAACCGTATCAAAGAACACCCTATGATCGGCGTCAATATCCTGAAGCCCATCAAGGAGCTTGAGGCTTCCATGATCGGCGTCAGGTATCACCATGAGCGTTTTGATGGCAAAGGCTACCCTGAAGGCCTGAAGGGTGAGCAGATACCTTTGATTGCCTCGATAATTTCCGTGGCTGATTCTTTCGACGCCATGAGCTCCGACCGTCCGTACCGCTTGGCCCTTCCGAAAAGCCACGCTGTAAATGAAATCAGTAATTTGAGCGGGAGGCAATTTTGCCCGAGCATAACCGATATTTTCTTGGAGCTTTGCAAGGAAGGCAGGATCTGATCTCCGCCATGCAGTCTAAACGCATAATCTTGATGTACATATCCGAAGTCTCCGGCCATCGCAGCGCCACCATGGCCATCGAGAAGGCGATCAGGACGCTTTCTCCTAAGTGCGAAATACTGAATATCAACGCCTTCAATTACACCAACCCTATATCCGAAAAGGTGATCAACCGTATCTATATGGAGGTAATCAAATACACTCCCAAGATCTGGGATTACCTGTATGACAATCCCAAAGTGGTAAAGGGGCTGGAGAAGATCAAGAAGAGTGTGCATAAATCCAATTCGCCCAAGCTTAAGAAACTTTTCAACAGTTTCAAACCTGATGTGGTGGTTTGCACGCAGGCCTTCCCCTGCGGGATGGTCGCCGATTACAAAAAGGCTTACGGCGTTAATCTCCCGCTGGTGGCGGTGCTCACCGATTACATACCGCATTCTTACTGGGTTTATGATAACGTGGACTATTATATAACTCCTTCGGATGATGTTTCGGAACGCCTGGTGAAAAAGGGGGTAGCGGCTTCCAGGGTCAGGTCTTTCGGGATACCTTTTGATCATAAATTCAATCAGAAGCAGGACAGAGAAGAGATCTTCCGCAAGCTGGGGCTTGATCCCCGCAGGCCGGTGATATTGATAATGGGAGGAGGCCAGGGCCTTGGTCCGATCAAGACCATCGTTAAATCGCTTGAGGCATCCAGGTACGATATCCAGGAGTTGATCGTTACCGGCACGAATAAAAAATTATATAGCTCGCTTAAGCGTAAGGTCCGGCGTTACAAAAAGGATATTCACCTTTTCGGCTTTGTACAGAACATCCATGAGTTGATGCATGTTTCCGGGTTGATTATTTCCAAGCCCGGCGGGGTGACTACGGCCGAGGTTTTAAGCGCCAGGCTCCCAATGGTTATCGTAAAACCTATTCCCGGGCAGGAGGCTAACAATACCAATTTCCTTACGGGCAAGGGGGCGGCGGTCAAGGTGGATGACCCTGGGGATGTACACCGGATCATAGACGAACTTTTGGGGGACGATAAGAGACTGGAGCGCTTGAAGCTGGCTGCGGCGTCAATCGCCAAGCCCGATGCCAGCATGGATATCGCCAGGCTCATTTTGAATGCATAAGCCGTGTTAAACTACTATATATATCGTTTTGGCCAATTTGTCGCATTGAACTTGCCTTTAAGGCTGGCTTACGGGCTGGCTGTCTTGTTGGCTGATCTACATTACCTGCTGGCCTTTCGCGACAGGAGGTTCGTAAAAGCCAACCTGAAGGCGATCTTTCCGCAGAAAGATAATAGGCAGTTGAGTAAAATAAGCAGAATGGTCTTCAGGAATTTCGCCAAATACCTGGTGGATTTCTTCCGTTTTGAAATGCTTAATCCGGAGTATATCCGCAGGAATATAAAGCTGGAGAACCTGCATAATTTTGACCAGGCGCTGGCCAAGGGTAAAGGGGTGGTAGTTTTGACGGCGCATCTGGGGAACTGGGAATTGGGTGGTGTGGTTATGGCGCAGTTAGGGTATCCTCTCTGGGCCGTCGCCTTATCGCATAAAGACAAGAAAGTAGATGATTTCTTTGTGGCCCAGAGAGCCGGCAAGGGGGTCAATGTAATTCCTATGGGTAAGGCCGTAAGAAGCTGTATTTCCGAGCTCAAGAGGAATCATATGGTGGCTTTGGTAGGGGACAGGGATTTTACCGAGAAAGGGATCCTTGTTGAGTTGTTCGGCAAGCCGATGCATTTCCCCGAAGGCCCGGCGGCCTTGAGCCTGATGACCGGAGCTAGTATTGTTCCCGGCTTTATGCTGAGAAATCCCGACGACAGTTTTACCTTGAGGATAGAAAAGGCGGTTGAATTCAGCCCGAGCGGGGATAAGGCTAAAGACCTGGCCTCTCTGATTAAGGCATACAGGAATACATTTGAAGATTACATACGGAAGTATCCCGATCAGTGGTATGTCTTCCGCAGGTTCTGGAGCGAATAAATATGCGCACTTGCGTGATCATCCCCACCTATAATGAATCAAAGGCTATCGCCGGGTTGCTTGATCAGATAAAGGCGCTGGCCCTGGATACGATCGTGGTGGATGATGGGTCAAAGGACAATACCGCGGAAATAGCCAGGAAGAGAGGAGCATGGGTCTTATCCAACCGGCAGAATTCCGGCAAGGGTGCTTCTTTGATAAAAGGTTATGATTTTGCCTTTTCCAACGGTTTCGACGCGGCCATCAGCATGGACGGGGACGGCCAGCATTCCGCGGGAGATATAAAGTCTTTCATACAGAAGGCCGAATCCGGGAATTATGGGATAATTGTCGGTAACCGCATGGAAATGACTAAAGGTATGCCCCTTGTGCGCATCCTTACTAACCGCTTCATGTCGTGGTTGATCTCCTTGATCTCAAGACAGCGCATACCCGATACTCAATGCGGATTCCGCCTGATGAAGAAAGAGGTATTTAACAGGATTAATTTACGCACCTCTAAATTTGAAACCGAATCCGAGATCCTGATCAAGACCGCGCGGGCAGGTTTCAGGATAGATTCGGTGCCGATAAAGACTATTTATTCCGGGCAGAAGAGCCAGATAAACCCTTTAACCGATACTTTGAGATTCCTGCGTTTTATAGCTTCGGTATGCTCCAAAAAAATTAAACATGTTTGATCTCCTGCTGGGTTACTTAAAGGGTCTTCCTAAGGATTACATAGTCATGATTGTATCCGCTCTGCCTGTATCCGAGCTAAGAGGAGGGATCCCCCTGGGGTTATCGTTCGGGATGAGCCTGTGGAAGGCTTTCTGGATTTCCGTCTTAGGCAACTCTCTGATCGTCGCCCCGGCGCTTTTCCTGTTTGAACCGGTCAGCGCCTATTTAAGGAAATTTAAATTCTGGTCGGCCTTTTTTGACCGGGTCTTTGAGCGTACAAGGAGGAACGCGGATGCCGTGCAGAAATACGAGGCCCTAGGCTTGGCTATGTTGGTGGCTATCCCTTTGCCGATGACCGGAGCCTGGAGCGGAGTGATCGCGGCATCCATGTTCAAGATCCGTTTTCGTTACGCCTTTATTTCCATAATTGCCGGTATTGTTTGTGCCGGTTTGATCGTTACGGCCTTATGCGCTTTGGGGTTGTTAAGCTGGAAGGCCTGCCTGCCGGCAGAGAAGGCGGTGCTAATATGATTCAGGTATATACCGGTAACGGTAAGGGCAAGACTACCGCGGCGATCGGCCTGGCTTTAAGGGCTGTTGGCGCTGGTATGAATGTTTATATAGCGCAGTTCGTCAAAGGCGGCTGTTACAGCGAGATCAGGGCTTTAAAGAAGATCAGGGGTATAAAGGTTGAGCAGTTTGGAAGGAATTGTTTTATCAAGAAGGTCCCCGAAGAGGAAGATTGCCGGCTGGCGGCTAAAGGCTTAGAAAAGGTTAAGAAGGTTATTGCGCAAAAGAAATACCGCCTGGTCATTCTTGATGAGATCAATATCGCCCTTAAATTCAAGCTCATTCCTCTGTCAGTGGTCCTTGATCTGATAAGAAGGATGCCCCGGGGTTCGGAATTGGTTCTTACCGGCAGATATGCCCACCCCAGGATAATGGAGTCGGCGGATTTAGTCAGTGAGGTCAAGGAGAGGAAGCATTATTACCGTAATGGCTTAAAAGCCAGGAAGGGTATTGAATTTTGAATACGGAGAAAATATTATTTACCTGGAGCGGAGGCAAGGACAGCGCCCTGGCCTTGTATGAATTGCAGGAATCGCGGAAATATGAGATAGAGGCCCTGCTGACGACTGTGACCGCAGGTTATAACAGGATAAGTATGCACGGGGTAAGGAATTCTCTGCTTGAGCGGCAAGCCGGTTCGTTGGGTTTGCGGTTGGAGAAGATGCGCATAAGCAGGAATGCCGGCAACGAAGAATATGAGGGGAGGATTACCCGGACCCTGGACCGTTACCGTAAAAAGGGGGTTTCCGGGGTAGCCTTCGGGGATATATTCCTGGAAGACCTGCGCAGCTACCGCGACAGGCAGTTATCTCGCGTGGGGTTAAAGGGGTTGTTCCCTTTATGGAAAAAGAATACCCGGGATATGGCTGCCAGGTTCATTGAATTGGGTTTTAAGGCGGTCGTCTCCTGTGTTGATTCAAAATTCCTGGATAGCTCTTTCTCCGGAAGGCTTTTTGACAGGAAGTTCCTGTCGGATCTGCCGGATAATGTCGACCCTTGCGGAGAGAACGGGGAATTCCACTCTTTTGTTTACGGCGGGCCGATATTCAAGGAAGAAATATCTTATAAAAAAGGCAGGGTTGTCCTTAGGGACGGACGGTTCTATTACTGCGATTTGATCGATATCGGTTAACGGAGAAGTCTATGATTAAAAGATCTTGGAACATTCAGGGAAGAACTTAATCTTCTTTGCCAATATGAGCGTGAAAGCCAATTTGTGGCTTTAATTTTAGCGGAGGAGGCTCAAGTAGTTGTTTTATGATTTGAAATATGATAGCGAATTGTTTATCGTATTTCTTCTCCATTCCTTCGATTTTGCGCCTAAGACCGGTATTGGTTAATAATATGCGCTTAAATTGGATAAACGCTCGCATAATCTGGATGTTTACCTGAACGGCCATTTTACTATGGAGTATTCCAGATAGCATGGCAATCCCTTGTTCAGTAAAAGCGAGGGGAAGTTTGCGAGTGCCACCCCAGCTTGATGTGCCAAATTGGCATATCAAGTTTTTAAATTCATTTTTGGTCAGTTGAAACATAAAATCCTCCGGAAACCTATCCATGTTGCGTCTTACTTGACGGGTTAACTGGTTTGTGTTGACCTCATATAATTTTGCTAGGTCTTTATCGAGCATCACCCTTTTGCCTCGTATCAACAAAATTTTTGTGGCAATTATCTCTGCTGAAACAACATTAGACATTTCTCTCTCCTCTGCCTATAATTGACGCAGAGGATAATAAAATCTAACATGAATTTTCACCTTTTTGACTAAAATTAACTTGACAGGAGAATTGATTTGCATTAGTATTACAAATATTACAAGGAGGCACGTAAATGTTAGCTATCAGCTTGATCGTTATCGGTATTTTATTGAGATTTGTCCCGCACACCGCCAATTTCACTCCGGTGGCGGCGATTGCCTTGTTCGCCGGAGCCTATTTGAATAAAAAACAGGCTTTGATCGTACCGCTTTTACTGATGGTAATCAGCGATATGTTTCTGGGTATGCACAATGTCGTTTTCTTTACCTGGGGAAGTTTCATCCTGGTTACTCTTATCGGTCACTGGGCAAGGAATCACAGGACATTCAAAGGGATAGTTGGTTCTTCGCTGGTTTCCTCGTTTCTATTTTACATAATCACTAACTTCGGCGTTTGGGTGATGGGTTGGTACCCGCAGGATTTGAAGGGGCTGGCGGATTGTTATATTTTAGGACTGCCGTTCCTGCGCGTATTTACTGTAGCCACGCTGGTATATACGGCTGTATTTTTCGGAGCTTACGAGATTATCGCCCGCAGGGTGCGTGACACTAAGCTGGCGAAAGTTCTTTTGTAAAAGGCAACAAAGTTAACGTTGATGGCTTTAGGGAAGGCCGTGTGAATCGGCCGCAGTTCCCGCTGCTGTAAAAGAGATCGAAATTTTCCAGAAAATGCCACTGGCCTGATAAAGGCCGGGAAGGCCGGGAAAAAGTAGGATGCACTCTTAAGTCAGAAGACCTAGCCGGCAACAATGTCCAACTAGTACTTTTAAACCCGCGGACAGGTTTAAAAGGGTTCAAACAGGGATGACCCTTAATACTCCTAATCAGAGCGTTAAGGGTTTTTTGTTTTATGCGGTCCGGGAATGGAGAAAAGATGTTTCGCAGTAAAGTTTTAGCGGTAGTTCTGGTTGTTTTGGCTATGGTTTCAGGTATGGTTATCCCTTTGTATGCGGCTGATGACGTGGAGCTGGAGAAGATCGTGGTAACGCCGTATCTTAGTAATGTTTCAGAGAAGGAGGATCCTTCTTCTACCGATGTGATTGACGTGGGAGAAGATGAATCTGTCGGTAAACTTAGCTTTGTAGATGCAATTAAAGGTTTGCAGGGCGTTGATTATGCGATTGCCGGAGGGTTGGGAGGTGTCTCAAGCGTTTATATTAGAGGCGCGGATGCTTACGATACTCAGCTGATGTTGGATGGGATAAGGGTATATGACCCGATTAACACCCAGGGGTACTTTTCTTCATATAGTTATTTATCGCTTGACAACTTAGATAAAGTTGAGGTTTCGAGGGGGCCATTCAGTAGTTTATATGGTTCACAATCGATAGGCGGCTCCATAAACATGATTACCCACAAAGGTAAAGGAAAGCCCACTTTTTCATATCTTCAAGAAATAGGTTCTTATAATACCTATAAAGAGAAAATCAGCACCCAGGGTAAATTAGGCAAATTAGCGTATTCTTTTGGGGCTTCAAGGACAGATGTGCGTTCATTTTATGAGACTAAATTCAAGAACGGTAATCATGAGCGGGATCCTTTTGGTAACACTAATACATCCTTGCGGTTAGATTACGAACTAAACGAGAATCTCGAAATAGGGGTATCGGAGCGATATTCTTATGCCAGGTATGATTATGATAACGGCTGGTCGGCTCCTCCATCTGATGATCTTATTAATCTTTCGAAATTTCAGCAGAACATAGGGGCTGTCTATGTAAAAAACAGGATCAATGATTCCTTGTCCCATAAATTCACTTACGGTGTGGTTGATACGCAAAGAAGAGGGTGGGAAACTGGCGGAGATTATTGGTATAGGGGTAAGAGTAATCAATTTAAATATTCATTGGATTATAAACCAGCCCTATTTTACAATTTGATAGCCGGTTATGATTATACGGGAGATACGGGAGAGTTTTATAATTATGGTAGCGAGCCTAAGCATAGAGCTAATTCTAAAGGTGTATATTTAGAGAATATCTTTAGGCCGATCGATAACTTGTTTGTTTCTTTTATTGTCAGGGAGGAGAACCATTCTACGGCTGGTAACAATACGACCTATGGATTGTCTTCGAGTTATTTTATCGAGCCAACAAGCACAAAAATAAAATTTTCTCTTGGTACAGGTTTTAGGGCCCCAAGCCTCTATGAGTTGTTCGGTTCTTATGTTGGCAAGAGGGATCTTAGTCCGGAAAAATCGAAATCAGGTGAAATCGGTTTTGAGCAATGGCTTTTAGATAAGAAGCTAAGTTTTGGCTCAACCTTTTTTGACACGAAGATAAATAATAAAATAGATTACAAAGCGACTGGTCCATATACAGGAGAATATGACAATATAGGAAAAGCAGAAATTTATGGCGTGGAGAATTTTGTGGAATACAGATTTAACGATGATACGTCGTTAAGGCTGACATATGATTATATGCATGCCCAGAACGAAGAAGATAAAACTAGGCTTTTAAGGAGGCCTGAAAATAAACTAGGGTTATTATTCAATACCATGCTTGGCAAGCTTAAGGTTTCTCCTGAACTTTATTACGTGGGGGACAGGATCGATACATGCAGTTCAGTGAATTACAAACTAAAATCTTATATCTTGTTGAACCTGGGGTTAAATTATAAGTTTAATGATAATTTCGAGATTTTTGGAAGAGCTGAAAATATATTAAATTATGATTATCAACTGGTATACGGGTACGAGACTCCCAAGGCTTCGTTCTATGCCGGAGCTAAGTTTTCTTTTTAGGCAGGGATAAGACAGGTATTAATGTAAGAGGGCCAGATTCTTTTAGTTTGATGAAGATTCTGGCCCTTTCTTATCCAATTTCTTGAAAGAATGTCCCTCCTGTGATAAGCTAAGTTATGAATTCCGACCGTCTGTTGTGTTATACATTTGCCTTTTCCATCGTTTTCCACAGCGCCTTGCTCATGCAGAACGCCCAGCTTAACCCGCTTGCGCCTCCGCTAAAGAGCCAGACGATAAAGGTGCGTTACCTCAATAAAGAGGAGTTACGCCCTAAAATTCAGCTTAAGAAGGATGAGGAGAGGACTATCCGTAAACAAGATCCCTTCCTGAATCTTGACTCAAAAGTTTCCAAGGCAACCGCAAAGTCCAAAGTCCCGCCGCCATATATCGAAAGGGAAAAGCTGCTGAAGGGTTCCCAGGAGCTTCCAAGCAAGTCCCCGGAGCTTGCCAAGCCGGCATTCGGCAATTCCGGGATACTGTCCATAAAGAGAAAGGTGTCTTTGCCTAAGATCGAGATGGCCAGGATAAACAACCCCAGCTATATAAGTTATTACCAGCTTGTCAGGGAAAAGATACGCCGCAGCGCTTACCAGAGTTATATCCATAACGAAGTCGGAGAGGTTTATTTATCTTTTGTCATTTCGAATGACGGGTATGTCAAAGATATCCGCCTGATTGACGCGAAAACAAACGCCAGTGAATATCTGAAGAGGATAGCCTTAAAGAGCGTCAGGGATGCTTCCCCGTTCCCGAATTTCCCCAAGGAGCTTGATTATCCGCAGCTCTCGTTCAACATTATTATCTCTTTTGAGATCGAGTAGGCGGCTATAAGCCGTTATTGACACCTCCCGAAATGAGTGATATATTAAATGTCTAAATTATAATGAAAGGAGATGATTATATTGTCACAGGTAGAAGTCAAGAAAGACGAATCTTTTGAATCTGCTCTTCGCCGTTTCAAGAAAAAGATCGAACAGGACGGCATCCTGCGGGAAGTGCGCGACCGCAAACATTACGAAAAACCCAGCGAGCGCAAACGTAAAAAAGCCAAATCCAGAAAATAAGCATGCCTTTGGC
>JAQUKF010000006.1 GCA_028719265.1 Candidatus Omnitrophota bacterium | reverse complement strand
CAAATCAGGAAAGCAAAAAACGCAAAATGTAATTATTGTAATGAATATGAATTTGGGTAAGGAATGGATATTCATTTTATTGCACTAATTATATACATTTAATACACTTGCGTCAAGAAATAATTTTGAGTACCTTATAGATTTTATCCAGCGAAATACTTGCGAGTATAAGCGAACAAGTGTAAGCACCTTATAGATTTTATCCAGCGAAATACTTGCGAGTATAAGCGAACAAGTGTAAGTACTTTTAGACTTGATTTAGCTAACCCTGCCGGACATATATACAGAACATGAATAAAAGAACATGAACAAACATCCTAAATAACCGGCTCCATACTTAAAGCCGGGTGTCCCGCTTTTCTCAAGAAATCCAGGAGCTCTTCGGAGTTTACCGCGACCGTTTCATCGGCAATCTTATCCAATAGGTCGAATTCGCCGATCTCCCTGGCTCTTTTCTTCAATCTCTCCGCCAACAGCCCTTTTAATTCTCTGGGCATCCAGACTATCCGTCTTAACCCTCCTTCGGCAGAAATGAATTTCCCGCTTGATATATATATCTTGCTTATCCCCAGGAAACCGGGAACCTGCATCCCGCCTCCTGCCAGCCCGGCTAAAGCCGAAAAATTCATACCTGAAGGAGTAAGGCCCGGGTATTCGCGGTTGACGACCATAACGCCGTTTGCCTCCGGGACAACAACCGCGATGCATTCAAAGAGCCCGCATGAAGACTGCGGGGAACGCATTAAAGAATACAAGCTTACCGACTTTATGGATTTGTTTGATTTTTCGTAAACAAACTTATTTATTCCCTCCCATTGTCCGAGACGCTCATCCAAAAGCCCTCCCTTTTGAACCGGCTGGTTCGGTCCGGTAGGGACGATCTCGAAAGAAGCCTTGGCGTCCAGCCAGGAATACGCTCCGCATAATCCCGGGCGCTCGGGCGTAAGCATACAGACGTGATTTGGGGCAAGGGACTGGCACAACGTACAGGAATAGAAAGTATCCACGCTCTCGTCGGTCAGGCGGTCCAGGCGTTCATCGCGTTCGTCGAAAACCTTCCGGGCATCCGCAATCAGCCTGTCCACATCGGTACGTCCGGTATAAATCCTCACCTGAACCTTATCAACTATTGCGCCGTACTCCTGATGCAGCATGGCATGCAGGACAACCCCCAGATGCTTAAGCCTGAAACCCTTCTCAAAAGCCTCCCTGGAAATCCTTATCCAGGCCAAGTCGCGCTGGCCCGCATGCATCACTCCCGCGCAGTAGTTTATAAAACGGTTTATCTGACGCTCCAGGACCGGCTCAAAATCCTTTTGCATCTTGCGTCCAAAGACATCCACGACGATAGCCAAAGACTGGAGATCTGCCTGCGGGCCGGCGTATTCGATGTCTATGCCGTTTAACTCCACCCTACCGTCTTCTACCTCTGTCTCGCTTTTTATACCCAGCAGCTCCAGGGCCGGACCGGCCTTGCCTCCAAACTCAACCGCCAACTGCTCTTTGCGTACACGCTCCCCCTCGAATGCGGATGAATACGGCACAGGTATAGCCGGTTCGCAAATTCTCGCCTTGACCCCGCGGGTCAATACGCATTTTCCGGGGATCTTCCGGTAATCCTTCTCCGTTACCAGGGCCTCGAACAAAGTCGTCTCGATCCTGGGTATCTGCGGGATATCCAGGTCGGTGATCACCGGGAAACCCAGGGACATAGCGCCTAAGCATTCGGCAGCTAAAGTTTCATCAACGTGTCCGAGCAAAAGTATAAATGCGGGCAGGCGGTTACGCAGGTAATCTGTAATAAGCTCCCATTGACCGGGCTTATTGCCGCCGTAGATCAGGGGTGCGCGCGATGCAAAATCCAAGGCATAGACGACAGAAAGGCAATCTTCTCCCAGCTCAATTATATAATTCTCAAGCCCGGTCCGGATACCCGCTTTTTCAAGCTGCCGCCTGAAAGTCAACCCGTTAACTGAACCGGCGAGCAGGCTGACAATCCCTCTAGATTGGAAATCGCGGATCAGACCCGCGGCAGACTCTTCATCCCTGGCCGGGCCGAGGATTACGGCTATGCCGGAAATCCTCCCGTCAACCAACTGAAGGCCCAATGACCTCAAGACCTTGTCCGGGATAAAACCCGTACCGGGATCAGGGTCATTGCTTTGAGATGCCGCGATGGAAACCAAGATCTCTGCGCAAAACAAAGAAGCTAACCCTTTATTCAGGCCTCCTCCCAACCCATATATCGACAAACCGTTGAGCGCAGCTTCATTCCTTATCAGTTTTTCAGACTGGGAAAGAACAAGCTGGCAATCGGCCAGGGTCTTTACTTCTATATTCAATAAAGCGTATATCAAGGGCAGGTAATAATCCGTCCCCGAAAACTCAACATTTGCTTCCTGGCCTCTTTGATTGACCGCCTTCTCCAGGGCTTGACGGCTAAGTTCCAATATATTGTCTGCGCCATTTATCCCGAGCTGCGCCAGCGGCTCAAAAGAACCTTTCTCCTGGTCCCTCTCGAAAACTGCGGACATCGACTTATCCATAAACACAACCAGGCATACGCCGACAGCCTTGCCGTTCTGGAATTTAACCGCCTCCGCCCTGCCTTCGCCTACAATCTCCTTTATCGGGCTGTTTATGACCTCGACCTCTTCGGGAGTATTTCCCGGGGGAAGCCCCTGCGTTACGATCTTGATTGCGACTTTATGCTTACTGTTGATTTTCTCCGCCAGGCCGACAGCCAAATCAAGCGGGCCGTCGATACAAACGGTATCATTGATGTGGTATCCGTCTATCTTTTTAAGATCCTCTTCGGAACTTAAAAGAACCACTCCTTTTTTCCTGGCTCCGGGTATCTGGGGTAGGTTTGGCATGCTCAAAGGACAGAGGTAAAAATATTACAATCCGGATGTCTCCAAAACTTGAGGTAAAATCTTGCTCCAGCCGATAGGCATGATATGCACGCCCCGGCACATAGGTTTTAATTCTTTGATCAAACGGCTGGCTATCTTGACCGAGGAAGCGGCTTTATCTTTGGATTCCTCCATCTCCCCGATCAGTTCATCCGGGACAGATACGCCGGCTACGTGTTCGTTCATGTAGCGGGCCATGGATGCCGACTTCAATAAAACGATCCCCGCTATTACCGGCGTCTTGAGATGCCTTGTCTTGGCAATAAAATTCTCAAACACCTTCGGGTCAAAAATGGCCTGGGTCTGGAAAAATTCCGCTCCGGCGGCTATTTTTTTCTCCATTTTTATGATCTGCGGCTCCAGTGGCTCGGCGCCGGGGTTGACTACCGCCCCGAGACAAAACTTGGGAGCGTTTCCTTCCAGAGGGTTACCTTTCATATCCTGGCCGGATTCCAGCTTCCTGGCTACCTGCAATAATTGGACCGAATCCAGGTCGAATACCGGTTTAGCTTCGGGATGGTCTCCCAGCACCGGATGGTCGCCGGTAAGGATCGAAACATTCTCTATCCCCAGGGCGGCGGCGGACAACAGGTCCGACTGAAGGGCCAGCCGGTTGCGGTCGCGGCAGGTCAACTGATAGATCGGCTCAAACCCCTTCTGTTTAAGAAGGTAACTTACCGTAAGCGAACCCAGGCGCATTACCGAACTCTGCAGGTCGGTGACGTTTATCGCATCGGAACCTTTATGGTACAATTCCGCTTCTTCGAGCAGCCGGTCCGTGTGGATCCCCTTGGCCGGCCCGACCTCGGAAGTAACCAGGAATTTGCCTGATTGTAATTTCTCTTTAAATGTCATTTCTTTCTTTTCTTAAACAATAAAGGGCACAGCGAAGGCTCATCCCTGAAGCTTGCCCTGAAACCTTGCTGATTCTACCAGGTTACGCATAAGCATGGTTACGGTCAACGGCCCCACTCCCCCGGGAACGGGGGTAATATAGGAAGCGCGTTCTTGAGCCTTCTCAAAATCCACATCCCCCACAAGCTTGCCCCCGATGCGGTTGATGCCGACGTCGATAACGACTGCCCCCTGCTTGATCCATTCACCTTTGATCAGGCCGGCTTTGCCGACGGCCACGACCAGGACTTCGGCCCT
Organism: Candidatus Omnitrophota bacterium; assembly: GCA_028719265.1. Taxonomy (GTDB): domain Bacteria; phylum Omnitrophota; class Gorgyraeia; order Gygaellales; family Profunditerraquicolaceae; genus UBA6249. The sequence goes on along the minus strand of JAQUKF010000006.1, from coordinate 16,531 downwards.
CCTGACATATTCTTCAAGATCCCCCGCCTCGCTGGTTCCAATATGGCATATGCTGACAGTGGCCAGTTTTTCCAATAAAAGACATGCTACCGGTTTACCGACAATTTCACTCCATCCTACAACTACCACTTCTTTACCGTATAAGCCTATTCCCGTATAACCCAATAACTCCATTACCGCGCTGGCCGTACAAGGAACGATCCTGGCCTTGCCCAATAAAACCCTGCCGATATTGGCCGGGTGGATCCCCTCTGCGTCTTTATCCGGAGAAATAGAACGAATGACCTTTTTACGGTCTATGCGGGGCGCCAACGGCATCAAGACAATTATCCCGTTGACCAGTTTATCCGCATTCAACTTTTCTATAAAAGCGACTAATTCTTCTTCCGGGATATCCGCCTTCATTTTATGAAGCTGGTAATCTATTCCTAAGCCCTTGGCGATTTTTCTCTGCGATTCGACATAAGTCTCAGAGGCGGAGTTTTCCCCGGTTATGATACCGGCCAATACGGGAGTAAAGCCTAAGGATCGTACTTCTTGCCTGATCCCTTCCTGGATCTTCAAAGCTATAGTTTTACCCTCTAATAATTTTGCCAACCTGCGCCTCCGTATTTTTACGGATCTTTTGAATTGTCTTGGTATTTTGGCCTATTTCCTTCCTGATCCCGCGGGCCAGCCTTTTGTCGTTTAAACTCTTTAAATTTATCTCTACGTTAAAACAGGCGGAAATAAAAGCCGCTTCAAAGAATATCGCGGCTATCGCCAAGTCAGTGATCAGGTTAGGATTGCCTTTTTTTAACAAGGGAGGGCATAATTTCGCAGCCTCACAGCAAAGCCTGGCCAGCATCAGCGGCACATCCAGGGCCTTGCGCATATCCCTGCTTCGGTAAGCAACCACATCCAAATCCACCAGGTCCAGGAAATCATTCCTCAGTCTTTCGGATTTTGCCAATGTTTTTTTCAGCTCCGCCTCAAAAGCTCCGTAACCCGGCTTCCCCAGGGTAAAATTCACCATCATAGCGATCAATCCGGCGCCCATGGCCGCGGTCAGGGCGGCGGCAGAGCCTCCCCCGGGAGCCGAAACCCTGGCGGAAAGATCATCCAGGTACTTAGATAAATTTTGGTTTTTGTATTCCATATCCTTAAGGAGCAAGATCAGGGTTTAATTCAAAAGCATTCTTGATCAGCTCGATTTTCCGGTTTGCGCCTGTCTCTAATACCGATACTACATCAAAACGCGCCGGACTCTCAAGCAGCCTGTTTTGTTTTAAATAACATAGTGCCGCCCGGGAAATCCGTTCCTGTTTAAAAGAGGAAACCGCCTCAGCCGGCCTGCCGAAGGAAACCGAATGCCGGGCCTTTACCTCTACCAGGCAGATAACGCCTTTATCTTCGGCGATTATGTCTATTTCCCCGTGCCTGCTCTTAAAATTACGGCTGATGATCTTATATCCGCAGCCTCTTAAGTACTCTGCCGCGGCTTCTTCCGCCAGCTTGCCGAATTCTAAATTTTCTCCAGGCACCTTAGAAAACTCTTGCGGTGTATCTCCGAGGGACCGATCCTTTCCAGGACTTTACGGTGCTCGGCAGTAGGATAACCCTTATGTTTATCGAAACCGTAAGCGGGATAAACCGCGTGATATTTTTCCATAAGCTTATCCCGGTGAACTTTAGCCAGTATGGATGAAGCGGCAATGCTTAAGGATTTGGCGTCCCCTTTAACGATGCTGCGGTAAGGAAGATCAAGCTTAAGCCGCATATTGCCGTCAATGATTACGAAGGCGCGCTTAAATTCCGAAGGGCCCAGCTGCGCCAGGAGCTTCCGGAGAGCCTTTCTCATGGCCAGGATGGTGGCCTCAAGTATATTTATGCGGTCGATCTGGCGATGGCTTACCGAAGCGATCGCGTGCAAAGATTTCTTCTTGATTTCAAAGAACGCCCTCCTTCTCTCGTTAGGGCTTAATTTCTTTGAATCGTCAATGCGGCTGCGGAAATTACGGTCATTAAGTAAGACCGCAGCGGCTACTACCGGGCCGGCCAAAGGTCCCCGTCCGGCCTCATCTACGCCGATAACCAGATCATATCCTTTTTCCCGAAGGCTATTCTCGTATCGCAGCACTAATGCGCTTTTTCTTCCCTGGCCTCTATTTTTGTAGCGTGCTTGCCGATCTTGCTCCGCAGATAATAAAGCTTGGCCCGCTTGACCTTTCCGGAACGGATGACCTCTATGCGTTCGATATTCGGTGAATACAGCGGGAACACGCGTTCGATCCCCTCTCCGAAAGATACTTTCCTGACCGTAAAATTAAGCCTTATCCCGGATCCGCCCTTGGCAATAACCACTCCCTCGAACGGATGCAGGCGGAATTTATCCCCTTCGGGGATCTTGCTAAGCACCTTTACCGTATCCCCAACGTTAAACTTCGGCATGTCTTTTTTTGTGAATTGCGACTCGATTGTTTTAATATCCATTACTGCTGCCTCCTTTGAATGAGCGCCCGGCTTAAGGACAGACGATTACGGTCAAGCCATTGCGCGAATTTATCCCGGCGGTTTGAGCCGGGACGGGACCCTAAACCTGTTTCTTTAATAAATCCGGCCGCCTCTTTTTTGTCCTTTTCAAGGCCTCGGATCTACGCCAGGCGGCGATCTTGTCATGCGCCCCGGAAACTAAAACCCCGGGCACGCTCCACTTCCTGAATTTAGCCGGCCGGCTGTACTGCGGATATTCTAATAGATTACCTTCGAATGACTCAAAATTCAAGGAATTTTTATCTCCCAGCACGCCGGGGAGAAGCCTGACTATGCTGTCCGCCAGGACCATTGCCGGAAGTTCCCCCCCGGTCAAAACATAATCCCCGATCGAAATCTCTTCATCTGCCAGGTGCTGTCTGACCCTCTCATCCACTCCTTCATAATGCCCGCAGACGAATATCAGGTTGGCGCATCTCGAAAGTTTTTTGGCATAACGCTGGTTGAAGGTTTTACCCTGGGGACAAAGCAATATCACCCTCACCTTACCCCTGATCCTCCTTTTGACCGCCGATACCGCCCTGAAGATCGGCTCCGCCTGCAAAAGCATACCCGATCCTCCCCCAAACGGACGGTCATCAACCTTATGGTGCTTATCCAGGGAATATTCTCTTAAGTCATGGACAAAAATCCCGACTTTGCCCTTTTGCTGGGCACGCTTGACGATAGACTCGCTCAAGACCGCCGAAAACATCTCCGGGAAAATGGTAATTATATCTATGCGCATATCTGGTTATTGTAACCGCTCAAGAACATCTGTTTGAATTGGCTGAATTTGTCCTCGTTTATGGCCTGGCGCACCTTGCGCATCATATCCAGGAAGAAATAAACATTGTGCAGGCTGAGCAGAATCAACCCCAGCATTTCCTTGGCGTTAAACAAATGCCTTAAGTAGGCGCGCGAGAAATTCCTGCAGACATAACATCCGCATTTCGCGTCCAGCGGCCCCATGTCGTCGGCAAAAGAAGAATTCCTCACCACTACCTTGCCGCTGCTGGTAAAGGCTGTCCCGTTCCTCCCGTAGCGTGTGGGAATAACGCAATCAAACATATCCACTCCGCGCTCGACCGCTTCGATTATATCAAAAGGGTAGCCGATCCCCATGGCATACCTGGGTTTCTCCTCCGGGAGCATCCCGGATACAAGCTCTATGATATTATATATTAAGTTACTCGACTCTCCAACAGAAACCCCGCCGACAGAATAACCGTCAAAATCCATATCCACCATCACCCTGGCGCACTCTTTACGCAGGTCTTCATATGTAGCGCCCTGCACAATGCCGAATAAAACCTGCTCCCCTTTCTTATGCGCCTCCTTCGACCTCTTGGCCCAGGAGATCGTCCTGTCCATGGCTACCTTTGCCTGGTCACGCGTACAAGGATAATGCACGCATTCATCCAGCGGCATAATAATATCCGAACCCAAATCCTCCTGTATCCTGACCACATCCTCCGGGGTAAGGAAATGTTTGAGCCCGTCTATGTGCGACTGGAACTCAACTCCCCTGTCATGCATTTTACGAAAAAGCGCCAGGCTGAATATCTGATACCCGCCGCTGTCCGTAAGTATAGGCTTATCCCAACCCATGAACTTGTGCAGGCCGCCTGCCTTTTTGATTAACTCTATACCCGGCCGCAGAAATACATGGTAAGCGTTGGAAAGGATTATCTGGGCTCCCGCGTCCTCCACGTCTTTAAGCATAAGCCCCTTGATCGTGGCGTGCGTACCCACCGGCATGAAAGCGGGAGTATCGATCTGGCCGTGGGCGGTTTTTAGCTTCCCCGTCCTTGCCTTGCAATTCTTATCTTGATGTATCAAAGTAAACATTAGTCGCCTGACTCCCCCGTAATCAGATAATCAGCATCGCGTCGCCGTAGCTGTAAAACCTGTATTTCCTCTCCATCGCCTCCCGGTAGGCCTGTTTCATCAGTTTATCTCCGCCAAAGGCGCAGACCAGCATGAACAAGGTGGTCTTCGGCAGGTGGAAATTGGTCAAGAGGCAATCCGCGAGTTTGAAGCTGTATCCGGGATAGATGAACAACTCGGTATTGCCTTCCTTCCTGCCTCCGGCATAAGCCTCAAGGGTCCTTAAGGCGGTGGTGCCTACCGCGATGATCCTGCCTCTTTCTTCCCTGGACCGTTCTATTTTTTCTGCGGCCTCGTCCGGAACCTTGAAATACTCCGGCTCCATCTTATGCCTGGTAATATCCTCGCACCTGACCGGCCTGAACGTACCCAGCCCCACATGCAGGGTGACATAAGCCAGGCCGACCCTCCTGGCAGGCAGATCTTTGAGCATCCTCTCCGTAAAATGCAGACCGGCGGTAGGTGAGGCAAGCGCCCCGTCGTTTTTGGCGTAAACCGTCTGGTAATAAACTTTGTCGGAATCGACCGGCCGGCGTTTTATATATGGAGGCAGGGGCACCGCTCCGTATTCATATATCGTATCGGCATCTGTCTGTTTAAAGTTTATCTGTCCCCGCCCGCTCAACTGCCCGCATATTTTCCCTCCGGCAAAGAATATCTTCTCCCCGGGTTTTGTCCTTGCGGGCCGGACCAGGCAGCTGAAAGTCGTTCCGTTAATGCGCCTGGTAAGGAAGATTTCGACCTTGCCTCCGGTACTTTTCTTGCCGAACAGGCGGCAATGCAGCACCCTGGTATCATTGAGCACCAGGAGATCTTTTTCCCTCAAGAAACTGCCTATGTCCTTGAATATGGCATGATTGATCCTTCCGGCCTTCCGGTCCACTACCAGGAGCCTGGCCTCCTCCCTGTTTTCCAGGGGATGCTGGGCGATCAATTCTGCCGGAAGAAGATAATCGAATTCGGAAAGCTTAAGCATAGGCTATATGTATGGGCTGGGCGGATTTAAGATTTAACGTACGGTTTTGAGCCAAGGAAATCGACTATTCCGTCGTCCAGGTCATCGATCGAGAAAAAAACTATGCCGTCTACAGACAAATCGGTGACGATCCTGTACTGATTGAAGAACAGGTCGGGGATATTTTTCATCAGGAACAATCCTATGCCGGCGTATATCCTGCCCTTACCGCGGTTGCCCAGTGCAGACTTGATTACCTCTTTAATAAACTGGTTATCCTTGGTATAGGACATCAGTACTACATAATCGACTATCCCCTCCTCAAGCCAGTCCGACCAATCCTGGAAGGCGTTGGCATATGCGCGTTCAGTCAAGGGGATGACCGCGCAGGAAATTTCAAGGTCCGCGGACTTAAGCTTTACCAGGCTTGATATCTTGCGCACCAGCTCCGTTACCTGCTGGCGTTTCCAGTTGTCCCAGGCCAGATATTCATCTTCATTATTCAAAGTCTGCAGAGGGTTAATGCCGGTCTTTTCCGTAAAACGCCTCAGGTTCTCCGGGCCATAACCATAGGTTAAGCCGAACTTCTTGAACCTTGAGCCGGGAATGAACGGCACGGGAGACGGATAACGTATATAATCAAGGTGCACCCCGCTGATCAGAGGATAGCGGTTGACGATCTCATTGATCACCGTCAGCATATATTCAGTTATCCGGGGATCCCCGGGCTCCAGGAAGATCTGGTTCTCCCTCAAATAATATTTATCCAGCTCCGTCTTGGATTCTATCCTGGAAGTCCTTTTATACTGATCCAGGGTAAGAATGGAATTGCCGTATTTTTTCAGTATGTCCGCCTGATCGTTCCTGCCCAAACTCAATACATTCACCCAGGCAAAAACCTTTATCTTGTTCTCCTGCGCCTCCCGCAGCAGCAGGTCCAGCGTATCCATACCGGCGGCCTTGACCATCTCGTCGTATTTTTTCTTGTCGCAAACCTTGGAATCATAATAAGCGTTGCCGGATTGGAAAAATTGCAGGTATATCTCGTTTATCTTCGCCTTTTTGCAGCGGGTGATCAGCTTATCCACGTCTTCTTTGCTGTAAAGCACGTCCCTGGCCGAAAAGACCGATATCCAAACCCCCCTTGCAGGCTCTTCTTGCGCCCGGGCGCAAAACGGCATACCCGCCGATAAAAATAAGAACAGTAAAATCAATATCCTTTTCTTCATTTTTTCACCTTGGCTTTACGTTCAAGCTCGGAATAGCTGCACCCGCAATATTTCTGGCAATAGATCCCCTTTACCTTCGCCTCTTCGTGCGCCTGCCTGAAACCGGTACGGAAATCCTCATAATAGAATTCCACCTGCGCCTCTTCTGCCGCCCGAAACCCCAGTTGCTTCAGTATTTCCTGATCCTGGTAAGGGCTGACCAGTAAGGTTGAACTAAATGCGTCGAACCCGTTCTGCCTGGCGCATAAAGCCGTCTTATCCATGCGTAATTTCCAGCAACGCAGGCAGCGCTGCGGGGCAGAAAGCTCGTCTCCGATCGCACTCCGGAACTCCGGGGGAAGATACTCCGGGAAATCCACTTCAAGGCGCAGGCTAGCGCTTAAAGAAACCACGGCCTCTTTGCGCCTGTCGTATTCGCCGGCAGGGTGGATATTGGGGTTATAGAAAAAACCCCTGACCTGGAAACCTTGCTCGTTTAACCTTCTTAAAGGATAAATAAGGCATGGGGCGCAGCAGATATGCAATAGGATCTTCATTCCGGAACCTAAAATATCTCTTCCTGTTGCTCTTTGTTGAATCTCAGGCCGAAATGCTCGAATGCCTTCTTCGTGGCAAGCCTGCCCCTGGAGGTCCGCTTCAAATACCCCGCCTTAAGCAGATAAGGCTCGACCGTATCGGCAATAGTATCCACCTCTTCGTTCAGGCTGGCCGCCAGCGACTCTATGCCCACCGGCCCGCCGTCAAAAGACTCAAGGATCATCTTGAGGACCTTGCGGTCAAGCTCGTCAAAACCCGCCTGGTCTATACCAAGCTCATCCAGTATCCTGGACGAAGCTGTTTTATCCACCTGTTTTATCTTCAATACCTGGGCATAATCGCGCACCCGGCGCAGGAGACGGTTGGCGATACGCGGAGTTCCCCTTGCCCGCCGGGCGATCTCCAAAGAGGCTTCCTCGTCGATCTGTACCGCAAGCAAAGCGCTTGAGTTCTTTATGATCTTTGCCAGCTCTTCCACTTTGTAGAAATCAAGGCTGTAAAATATGCCGAATCTCCCGCGTAAAGGAGCAGCCAGGAGCCCCGTACGCGTGGTCGCCCCCACCAGGGTAAAAGGCTTGAGATTAAACTTTATGGTTTTGGCATACGGTCCCTTATCGATTACGAAATCAATCTGGAAATTCTCCATGGCCGGATACAGGAATTCCTCGACCACCTTGGACATACGGTGTATCTCGTCGATAAAAAGGATATCCCCGGCCTCCAGGTTCGTCAATATGCCGATAAGGTCCCCGGCGCGCTCTATGGCCGGTCCGCTGGTTGCGGTGATCTTCGCGCCCATTTCATGCGCGATTATATGGGATAAGGATGTCTTCCCAAGCCCCGGGGGCCCGCTTAAAAGCACATGCTCCAGCGGCTCATTTCTTTCTTTAGCCGCCTGTATCGCTATCTTCAAGTTATCCACTATATCCTTATGGCCGACAAATTCCGAGAACTTCTTCGGCCTCAAGGATATATTCAGTACTATATCCTCTTCGGATTCCTTGGTATCGGCGACAACCGGATTTGCTTTAAGCAGGGTTTTCCTGGTCTCTTCGGTCATAGGGAATGATATTGTCCTTATTCCTCGTTATGATTATCTCTTCGAACGCCGCGTTCTGGCGGGCGGTAATTTCTTTCATCTTCGTCAGTTCCAGTATAGCCAGGAATATTACGATTATCTCCAGCCTGTCCTTTGCCTTGCCGAAAAGCGAAGAAAGTTTTATTTCCGTCTCGACCAAAAGCAAATGCAGGATATCATGGACCTTCTGTTCGACGGTAAACTGGTCCTTGATTACTTCGTAAAAAACCTCTTTGGGGACATCCTTCAGCGCCTGCGAAAAGGCGTTGATCAGGTCAAATATGCTGGCCTCAAAATATTTATCACCCTGCGCCTTTTCCTCATCCCGGGTTTCCGGGGGCGCCTCCGCCTTCGGACGCCTGAAGACATCCTGCTGGCTTATTTCTCTTTCCCTCAAGTTCTCGGCGATCTGCTTGAATTTTTCGTATTCCAGCAGTCTCTTAACCAGCTCGGCGCGCGGGTCTTCCTGTTCTTCCTCCTGCGGCGTTTCGCTTGCCGGAAGAAGCATTTTGGACTTGATCTGCATAAGCGTAGCAGCCATAACCAGGAAATCCCCCACGATCTCCAGGTCCAGAAGCTGCATTAAATTTATATATTCCAGATACTGTTCGGTGACCTTGGCTATAGGAATATCATAGATATTCAAATGGTCTTTCTTCACCAGATACAGCAGAAGGTCCAATGGGCCTTCGAACATCTCCAAACGTATTTTATAACTCATATTATATCTTTAGCAGCTCCCTTACTTCGCGCATGGTCTTGCCGGCAAAACTGGCGGCCTTCTCCCTGCCGCAAGAGAGAATCTCCTGTATATATTTCTTGTCCTTCAGTAATTTATGTCTTTTTTCCTGGATGGGAGACAATAACTCAAGCACCTTCTCCGCCAATTCCTTCTTGCAGGCGGTACAACCGACCAGGGACTTGCTGCAGCGCTGTTCCGTCTCATGCCTGCGTTCGGGGAAAAATATCGAATAATAGCTGAAGACATTGCATTTATGAGGATGCCCGGGGTCGCTTAAGCGTATACGCTGGGGGTCGGTGACCATATTCTGTATTTTTTTGCGGATCACCTCCGGCTCCTCGGATAACCCTATATAGTTATTATAGCTTTTGCTCATTTTGCGCCCGTCCAGCCCCATAAGCCGGGTAGCCTCGGTAAGCAATGCCTGCGGCTGGGAAAAATAAGCCGCCTTATACAGATGGTTGAATTTACGCGCTATCTGCCTGGTAAGTTCCAGGTGCGGCAGCTGGTCCTCCCCCACCGGCACGGCATCCGCCTTATACAGCAGGATATCCGCGGCTTGCAATACCGGATACCCCAGGAAAGCATATGTGCTTAAATCACGGTTGGTCACTTCGCGTAACTGCTCTTTATATGTGGGGCAGCGCTCCAGGAGCCCAAGCGGGGTAATCAAAGAGAGCACGAAAGAAAGCTCGAGATGTTCCGGGACCTGGGATTGTATGAAGATAGTCGATTTCTCGGGGTCAATGCCGCAGGAAAGCCAGTCTATGACATTATCCAGCATATTCTCCTTAAGCCTCTGCGGGTCTTCATACTCTGACATGAGCGCATGCCAGTCCGCCACCATGAAAAAACATTCGTATTCGTTCTGGAGCTTTATCCAGTTGTTCAGCGCCCCGACCAAATGGCCCAGGTGCAGCTTGCCCGTAGGCCGCATTCCGCTCAATATACGCTTTTTATTCATGCCTTTCCTTAAAGCCTCCTGACGATCTTCTCTATATCGTAAACCTCCAGGATATCCCCTTCCATAAGCTGGTCAAAACCGCTGACGGCTATCCCGCATTCAAAACCTTCGGTTACCTCGCGTACGTCGTCTTTGAAGCGTTTCAGGCTGGAGAGTTTGCCTTCAAAAACATCCTGCCCGTTACGCACCACGGTGACCATGCTGTTGCGGTTGATCTTCCCTTTAGCCACCAGGCATCCTGCGATCAGTCCCGAACGGGAAAGCTTGAACATCTTTTTTACTTCGGCCCTCCCCAGGAATATCTTCTTTAACTTCGGGTCAAGCATACCCTCTACGGCGGCTTTTATATCATTTGCCAGCTCATAGATTATATTGTATAGCTTGACCTCGATACCCTCTTTGGCGACCAGCTCCTTTGCCAGATCATCGGCGTTAACATTGAAGCCTACGATCAGGGCGTCGGAGGCTACCGCCAGCATGACATCGGAATTATTGATATTGCCCACCCCGGCATGTATAACCTCGATCTTTATCTCGGAAACGTTAAGCTTATCCAGCGTATCCTTGATCGCTTCAAGCGAACCCTGGACATCGGATTTGATGATCAGTTTCAACTCCTTGATCTTGCCTTCGGCTATCTGGGCATGCAGGTCTTCCAGGCTCACCCTCTTTACGCTCTTTATCTGCTGCTGCCTTTCTTTTTCCAGGCGCGCCTCAACCAGTTCCTTTGCCTGTTTTTCGTCCTCGATCACGAAAAACTGCTCTCCTGCCTGGGGGATACCGCTTATACCCAGTACCTCTACCGGACAGGCGCATCCTGCGGCGGTCACCGATTGGCCCCGGTCATTGAGCATCGCCCGGATCTTGCCGTACAGGTTACCGACAATTATATTCTGATTAAGATGCAAAGTTCCGTTTTGCACAAGGAGGGTAGCTACCGGCCCCCTGCCTTTTGCCATCCTCGCTTCAACGACCACTCCGTTCGCCAGGCGGTTGGGGTTTGCTTTTAATTCCATTATTTCCGCCTGCAGCAGGATCATCTCCAGGAGATTGTCTATGCCTTCGCCGGTCTTGGCGGATACCGGCACCGTGATCGTTTTGCCTCCCCAATCCTCCGCGGTCAGGCCCGCTTGCGATAATTGCTTTTTGACCATATCGATATTAGCCTGCGGCTTATCTATCTTGTTTACCGCGACAATAATGGCAACTCCGGCTGCGCGGGCATGGTCGATCGCCTCCTGGGTCTGCGGCATTATCCCGTCGTCGGCTGCGACTACCAGGACAACGATATCGGTAAGGCTGGCGCCTCTTGCGCGCATAGCGGTGAACGCTTCATGGCCGGGAGTATCCAGGAAAGTGATCTCTCCCTCCGGCAGGCTCACCCGGTAAGCGCCGATATGCTGTGTAATGCCTCCATGCTCTCCTTCGGCTACCTTGGTCTTGCGAATGGCATCCAGCAAGGAAGTCTTTCCGTGATCAACATGCCCCATAAAAGTAACCACGGGAGAACGCTTCTTAAGGTTCTCCGGCCTGTCATGCTCTTTATGCTCCTGTAAAGCCGCATCTTCGGCGGTAAGCGCCTTCTTGACCACACAGTTGTATTTTGCGCAAAGCTTATTTACCGCCTCTTCACTCAGGGGTTGATTGATCCCGACCATCATCCCCATACCCATAAAATGCTTTATGAGGATACTCGATTTCTCCTGTAATTTTACCGCCAGGTCTTTCAGGGTAATGGGGATCTCAATTTCGATCACCCTGCCCGGGGTGGCCGCCGCCTTGGTTTCAACGGAAGGCTCCGTCTTTATTTCATGCGCAAGCGGCTGCGCTTTAGCTTCCGGTTCATGGGCAGTTTTTACCTGCGGTTTAGCCGCATGATGCACCTGCGCTTTCGTTTCATGCTTTACTGCCGCCTTATGCGTTTGCGCGGGCTTAACCTCTATTTTGGCATCGGGCTTTATCTCATGCTTTCCCGCCGGTTTGATCGCCTGAACAGGCTCTTCCTTTTTGCTTTTTGAACCGGCCCTTGGCGGTTTGACCGCAGCCTTAGACTTCAAAGTATGGATTTTGGGAACAGCCTTTTTGGTCTTTGCGCCTGTCCTGGAAGACACGGCCTGATGAACCGATACGCGCTTCTGCGCTGCATGCGGTTCAACCTGATGAACCGATACGCGCTTCTGCGCGGCAGGCTTGGCTGTTTTTTTCGTTGTTTTTTCTTTTTTAGCTTTGGGCATAATATTCCCCCTAAACTGCCTTATATAAGGCTTCGTATAAAATTAAGCTATCTTTTTAGCCTCCGCGACTATCTTCTGGGCCTTTTTCTCTCCGATACCTTTTACTTTCATCAATCCTTCTTCTTTAACCTTGATTATATCGGCGATACTCTTGATCCCGGCTTCCTTCAGGCTGTCTATGGTTTTGTCTCCTATGCCGGAAAGTCCTGCCAGGCCGGAATCTTCTTTCTTGGCCGCCTTCTTGGATTCCTTTTTTGCCTGTTTCTTGGTTTCCTTTTTGGCCTTCTTCGCCTTAGGTTCTTGCTCTTCGGCTGCTTCATCCTTCTGGGCTGCCTGGCCCTGCTGTGGACCGCCTAAGATCTCGGCAGCGATCATGCTCTTGGTGCGGATATCCAGTTCCCATCCTACCAGCCTGGATGCCAGGCGCACATTCTGCCCGTGTTTGCCTATGCTCAGGGAAAGCTGGTCGTCATCGACGATCACTTCGGCCTTCATTTTTTCCCTGTCCAGTTTTATCTCGGAAACCTTCGCCGGGGAAAGGGCGGCCTTGATATATTCACGCACATCGTCGTTAAAACGCACAATGTCGATTTTTTCGCCTTGAAGCTCATTAACGATGTTCCTCACGCGGTTACCGCGCATTCCTACGCAGGCACCCACGGAATCAACCTTATCATTCTTTGAACAGACGGATATCTTGGTCCTTTCCCCCGCCTGGCGGGATATCGCCTTGATCTCAACTATCCCTTCATAGATCTCGGGGACCTCCAGTTCGAACAATTCCTTGACCAGGTTGGGATGGGCGCGCGACAGAATGATCTGCGGCCCTTTCACATCCTTCTTTACCTCGACCACGTAAGCGCGGATGCGCTGTCCCTGTTTGAACTCTTCTTTCGGGGACTGTTCGCGCTTAAGAAGGATCCCTTCGGCCTTTCCCAAAAGATCCACTATCACATTGCCTTTTTCAAAACGATAAACCGTCCCGCTGACGATCTCTCCCACCCTGCTCTGGAATTCGCCGAAAACAACATCCTTCTCCGCTTCGCGCATCTTCTGGATTATAACCTGGCGCGCGGTGGAAGCGGCAATACGCCCGAAATCTATGTTGGTTATCTTCTCATTGTTGCGAAAGGCGCATATCTCCCCCGTAGAGCGGTCAATCTCGACCCTGAATTCCTCCTCGGGCTTCAAATCGATCACCCGTTTGGCGGCGCTGAGCATCGCGCTCTCTACCGCCTCCAGCATGACCTCTTTCTTGATCCCTTTTTCACGTTCAATCTGCTCAATAATCGCTAAAAGTTCCTGACTCATTTTGAATTCTCCGTTTTAATGAGCGCCTGGCTTACGAACACCTGCCGGGTTAAAAACAGCGGCATAAGTAAGCTGAAAGCGCAATTAATCCCGCATGCTTGGCATTTCAGGTAAAACCGAAAATGCTTAAAGCGGAACGTTCTCCTTTAAATTAACAGTTTTGCTTTGTTTATCTTTATCAGGGGTATCTCCAAAACCTCCCCCTGCGGACATATGAGTACGGATGTTTCATTTACCTCTCTGATCAAACCGCTCCACTCGCATTTCCCGTTTATCGAATCATTAAGGAAAAACACCGCCCGCCTGTCCCGGCAGCGCATGAAATCCTCTTTTGTCTTTAATGGCCTGTCCAGGCCGGGAGAAGACACCTCAAGAGTGTATTGGCCCGACAATATACCCATTGTATCCAGTTCATCCCGCAGAAGGCGGTTTAACGATGCGCAATCCTCCAGGCTGATGCCTCCCTGCGGCTTATCCGCAAGCAATCCAAACGTAACACCCGCGCCGTCCTGCTTTACAACGGCATCAACCAGCAGGAAGCCATGCGCGCCGAACAGTCTGGCCGCCGTTGATTTTATCTCCTCTTTCAGATTTTCACGGTCCATATCTATTGTGCCCTCAACGCTCAAAATGCTTATCGATATAACTCGTCCTGGCTTTTATTTTGTTGTAACAGCGCAAGGACTGTCCGGTAGGTTTCAGCTCGCTGATTCCTTTTCCTTCCTGGCCGACGATAAAAATGTCGTCAAGCCCGTAATCCTTACCCTTCCTGACTTCACTTACCTGTAACAGCCGGCGCGAACCGTCGGATAGCCTGGCCATATGGATGATCAGGTCCACCGCCGAGATTATCTGCCTGCGGGCTACCTCGCTTGAAATATTCGGGTTGCCCAAAAGCGCCAGCATCTCAAGCCGGTCCATAGCGTCATAAGCCGAATTGGCATGCAGCGTGGTCATCGAACCGTCATGGCCGGTATTCATCGCCTGGAGCATATCCCAAAGTTCCTCGGCGCGCACCTCCCCTACGATGATCCTGTCCGGCCTCATATGCAAAGCGTTTTTCAGCAGCGAACGTATGGAGATCTCTCCTTTGCCTTCGCTGTTGGCGATCCTTGTCTCAAGCGGCACGAAATGCTTATGGGCAAAACACAATTCCCTGGTATCTTCTATGGTGACAATCCTCTCCTCTTCCGGGATATTGCCCGCCAGCGCATTGAGCATAGTGGTCTTCCCTGAGCCGGCGCCTCCGCAGATCAGTATATTCAGCCTGGCGGAAACGCATGCCTTCAGGAAATCCGCCGCCAAGGTATTAAGCGTCTTTAAGCGCACCTGGTCCTCGAGGGTAAGGAAACGGTGTGACATCTTCCTGACAGTTAACAGGGAACCAATGGAAGAAACCGGGCTTTTTACAATATTCACCCTCGATCCGTCCTTCAGGCGGGCGTCCACGTAAGGCTCCAGGCTGTTCACCCTCCTGCCGGAATAATCAAGGATGCGTTCGATAAAATAATCGAGGTGCGCCTCATCGGCAAAATTGATGTCCGTCATCTCTATTTTACCGTTCCGCTCTATATATACCTGGTGCGGCCCGTTGATCATTATCTCCGAGATACCCTGATCCTTAAGCAATATGCCCAGCGGACCGAGTTCAAGAAGATAGGAAACCACCTCATTCAAAAGCTCTTCCTCCTGTATGCGCGGCAGCTGCACTTTGTTATCCCTGGCCACCTCACGGATAACGCGCAATACGGAAGATAAAAACGCCTGGTCTTTTGCCTTAGGATAACTTGATTTTATCTCCTCCTGGCCGTTTAGTCTCTCCAGGACCTGATCGAACAAACCGTTCTTCTCACCCGCCTCCATGCTTTTTCCCGTCATCATTTATTTCCCTCTGCGCTGGTTAAACGTTTTATCTCATCCAATGCCTGCTCCCGCGGACAAACTATCTTTTCCTTGCTGCGGCGCAGCTTGATCTCAACTGTATTATCCTTAAGACAGCTGCGGCCGATGGTCACCTGCAGGGGAATACCCAAAAGGTCGGCGTCTTTGAATTTTATCCCCGCCCTCTCATCCCGGTCATCCATGAGCGCCTCTCTGCCTGAATCAACAAGCTGCCTGTATATGCTCCCCGCCAGATCCATGATCTCCGTATTTCCCGTATCCAAAGGAAGTATGACCGCTTCAAACGGAGCTACCTCTGGCGGCCAGATGATCCCCTCCTCATCGTTGTTTTGCTCGATGACCGCGGAGACCAAGCGCGATACGCCGATACCATAACAGCCCATGATTACAGGCTTTAGCTGGCCTTTTGCGTCCGAAAAATTGGCTTGCATCGCCTGGCTGTATTTCGTCCCTAATTTGAAAATATGACCTACCTCGATACAGTTCAACTTATCCATCTTTGCCTTGCACTTCAGGCAGTCCGGGCTAGCCCCCTCGTTAAAACTCCTGGCTGAGCCGCACTGCGGACACGACAAAACCACATCCTCCCCGTCCCGGCTGGGGACCATGAATTCGTGCGAAACCTTTCCTCCCATTACGCCGGAATCCGCCTCGGTGATCAATATCTTCAATCCCAGGCGCAAAAATATCCTCTTGTAAGCTTCAAACATCGCCTGATAATTCCTGTCCAACCCCGCCTCATCCTGGTCAAAGCTGTACGCGTCCTTCATGATGAATTCGCAGGCGCGGATCAAGCCGAAACGCGGACGGATCTCATCGCGGAACTTTGTCTGTATCTGGTAGAGAAGCAACGGCAGCTGCCTATAACTGGAGACCTGGCTTTTTACCAGCTCCGTGATCGCCTCTTCATGGGTCGGCCCCAGGCAGACATTCCTGCCCCGGCGGTCCCTGAACCCGAACATAACCTGTCCTAAATCCTTATCGCGCCCTGTCTTCTGCCAAAGCTCCAAAGGCTGCAAGGCAGGAAGCAGCAACTCGCTTGCACCGCAGACGTTCATTTCCTGACGGACAATCCTCTGGATATTCTCCAATACCCTTAGCCCTAAAGGAAGATAGGAATATACCCCGGCCATAAGCATGCGCGCAAGACCGGCGCGCAGGAGAAGCTTATGGCTGAT
>JAQUKF010000005.1:5234-22027 GCA_028719265.1 Candidatus Omnitrophota bacterium | reverse complement strand
TCCCCTACTACTACCAGGGCGCTGAAATGCAGTTTCTTGCCCCCCTTGGTCACCTTGGTAACCCGGTTTATACTGATAACTTTTTCAACTATGTCCGTCTGTTGAGCAATATTCAATTCACGCATATTTTAAAACTCCATTCCGCCCTTTCTTAGCGCTTCGGCAAAGGATCTGACCCTGCCGTGATAAAGATATCCCGCCCGGTCGAAAATGACCTTGCTGATCCCTTTCTCTTTCGCGGATTTGGCAAAAATCTCCCCGAAAAGGCCGGATGACTTAAGGTTACCCGCAGAGGGAAAGTTCTGTTTGAGAGCCTTATCCTTGGTAGAGAGAGAAAAAAGGATCTTTGCGCAGGTATCGTCAATGACCTGCGCGGATATGTTCTTCAACGAGCGATGCACAACCAGGCGCGGCTTCTCGGCCGTGCCGAACATTTTCATTTTTATCCTTTTATGTCTCTTTAACCTTAATTCTTCTTTCTTTCTCACCCTTACACCTTCCTCTTTTTACTATTCAAACCCCGCGCCTCTTGGAATATTAACGCCAAGAAAATGCGGGGCCAATTTTATTTACCGGTAGCCTGCGCCTTTCCTACCTTCTTCTTGATATGCTCACCCAGGTAGCGTATCCCCTTACCCTTGTAAGGCTCAGGAGGATAGATCGCGCGGATCTCGGCAGCTACCTTTCCGATAAGTTCCTTATCGGCGCTTCTTAAAGTCAACTGTGTCGGTTTGGGAGTTTCGATCTTAAGCCCTGCCGGAATAGGAATATCAACCGGATGCGAAAAACCCAGAGACATGTTTAATTTATTTCCGCTTACCGATGCCTTAAATCCCACGCCGATGATCTCGAGTTCCTTGACAAATCCTTCGGTAACCCCTTTGACCATGCCGGCGATCAGGGCCCGGAAAAGCCCGTGCATAGCCCTGTCCATCTTCGTATCTGCGACCCTGCTCACAAAAAGCTGGCCATCCTTTGTCTCCACCTTGATACGGTCCGATAATTTACGGTTAAGCTTGCCTTTGGGACCTTCGACAAAGATCGAACCATCCTTGACTTCGACTTTCACTTCTTTCGGTATTACTACCGGCTTCTTTCCAATTCTAGACATTTATTCTTCCTTATTCTTCGGCGGCTGCCTTGCGGCTGCCGTATCCATTACCAAACGTAACCAATGACCTCTCCGCCCACTCCTTTTTCCCTGGCCTGCTTGTCGGTAACAACCCCTTGAGAGGTAGAAATGATCGCCAACCCCCTGCCGCGCAGCACCGAGGGGACCTTTTTGGCGGTCACGTAAACCCTTAAACCAGGTTTTGAAATACGTTTGAGGTTGCGTATGGCGGATTTCCCGGCCGCATATTTCAAGTAAACTCTGACTATGCCCTGCTTTTTATCTTCAATCAACTTGAAATTATCGATATATTCATTATCCTTGAGGATTGTTATAATCGATCTTATGTTATTGGATGCCGGCAGATCGACAACGTCCTTTTTAAGGATTATGGCATTACGTATGATCGTAAAAACATCTGCGATTAAATCTGTCCTTGACATTTACCCCCCGTTCTTAATACACGAACCAAGCACCTTATCGTTTTATCTATCGCTGTCCTGCCGCTTTTTAGCAGGGCAAGCATCTTATGATTTTATCTAGCGACGTCCTGTCGTTTTCTGACAAGGCAAGCACTTCTCTACCAACTTGCTTTCTTAACCCCTGGAATAAGCCCCTGCCAGGCAAGCTCCCTGAAACAAATCCTGCAAAGCTCGAACCTCCTCAAATAACCATTGCTCCTTCCACAGATAGAACAGCGGTTATGCTTACGGGTTGAGAATTTTGCCGGCCTCTTCCACCTGGCGATCTGAGAATTTTTTGCCATTATTATTCCTTGTCCTTAAAGGGCATCCCGAAATATCTCAACAGGGCCCTAGCTTGATCTTTGGTTTTGGCGTTCTTGATGACAAAAGTGATATCCATACCCTGGGTGCGCGTTATCTTGTCGTATTCTATTTCCGGGAATATGATCTGCTCGCTTAGACCCAAAGTATAATTATTTGCCTTGTCAAAAGAATCAGCCGAAACACCACGGAAATCCCGGATGCGCGGGAGGGATATATTGAGCAGGCGGTCCATGAATTCATACATCATCGCCTTCCTCAGGGTAACCTTGACGCCCACGGGCTGCCCTTGCCTTACCTTAAAATTTGCAATAGCCTTTTTTGCCCTGCGGATAACCGGTTTCTGTCCGGTAATACTGGCCAGTTCATCCGCGGCCTTCTCCAGCACCTTAATATCCTGGGTTCCTTCGCCGATCCCCATATTCACTACCACCTTGGTTACCGCTGGAACAGCCATCTTGTTCTTTATATCGAAATCCTGCATCAGTTTCGGCATGATCTCGTTCCTGTATCTTTCTAATAATCTCGGTATCATTTTATTCCCTGTTTTGTCTGCCTGCCTGATATTTATCTTTACAGTGCCGCCTTACAGCTTTTGCAGATCCTTGATTTTGTCCCATCCTTTAATATTGTTATCCCCACCCGGCTGGGCTTGGAGCAATGTTTGCAAAAAAGCATCAAATTGGATATACTTACCGGCATTTCGATCGAAACTATGCCGCCCTTCTGGTCCTGCCGGCTCTGGCGTTTATGCTTCTTGGCCAGGTTCAAGCCTTCGACCAGCGCCCTGGAACCTCCTGCCAGCACACTGATCACCTTCCCCTGCTTGCCCTTATCTTTGCCTTTAATTACCTGGACAATATCGTTCTTCTTGATCTTCTGCATTAAATTACCTCGGGTGCTAAAGAGATTATCTTATTGAAATTCCTGTCCCTCAATTCGCGGGCAACCGGTCCGAATACACGCGTGCCCCGCGGATTATCTTTATCGTCTATGATCACCACGGCATTGCGGTCAAAACGCAGTATCGAGCCATCCGCCCTTCTTATCGCATGCCTGGTACGCACGATTACCGCCCTGGCCTTCTCTCCTTTTTTTACGGTCGCTCCCGGGATAGATTCCTTTATGTTCACGTTGATCACATCTCCAACCTCGGCGATAAAACTACCCTTCTTGCCCAAAACGGAGATCATTGATGCCCGGCGGGCCCCGGTATTGTCCGCAACATCCAAAATGGTGCGTAACTGGATCATTTATACAGTCTCCTCGACAACATTTTCCACGTTATGGAATTTCTTTAACACCTCTTTGACGATAAAACGCTTATCTTTGGATAAAGGCCTGGTTTCAACGATCCTGACGGTATCCCCGAGCTTGGCTATGCCTTTTTCATCATGCGCCTTATATTTATTGTACATCCTTACCGTCTTGGAATATTTCCTGTGCCTGCTCAGATGCATGATCCTGACTACCGCCGTTTTCTGCATCTTATCGCTGACCACCACCCCGGTAAATTCTTTTCTTTTGCCCATTTTATTGATCTTTCTTTTCGTTTAAGATTGTCCTGATGCGGGCAATATCCTGCCTGATCAAGCCAAACTTGTGCGGTTTCTCTACGCTGCCCGTATAGCGCTGGACATTCAGTTTAGCCAATTCCTCATACAGGGCCTTCTCCTTGGCCAGCAATTCCTCTTCCGACATATTCCTCAACTCTTCAGTTTTCACTCCGCACCCTCTTCCTTAATAACTACCCAAACCCCGCGTCTTGCTGGCGGGATTCATCTTACTTATGTACCCTGGTTACAAATTTAGTACGCAGGGGGATCTTGAAGGCAGCCATGCGGAAACAGGCCTTGGCATATTCCTCCGGTACGCCCCCTAATTCAAAAAGCACGCGCCCTCTTTTTACCACGCTTACCCAATGATCAAGGTCGCCTTTCCCTTTACCCATACGCACCTCTGCGGGTTTCTTGGTTATCGACTTATCCGGAAAGATCCTGATCCAAAGCTTCCCTCCCTTATGCAGCTGCCGGGCAAGGATAACGCGTACCGCTTCTATCTGCGTATTCTTTATCCAGCCGTTCTCCAGGGTTTTCAAACCGAACTCACCAAAAGCCAGCTCTGAACCGCTGACGGCTATTCCACGCCTCTGTCCCTTCTGCAGCTTACGATATTTAACCCTCTTGGGCATTAAAACCATCTTTATACGCTCCTAATTTAACGCTGTTGGGGCCTGACCTGTCCTTTGCCCTGCGGCTGAGCTGCCGTCTTTACCTCTTCTTGTATGAACTGCTTGCCTAAGATATCGCCCTTATAAATCCAGACCTTTACACCAATCAATCCGTAAGTGGTAAGCGCCTCCGCGAAGCCGTAATCAATATCCGCCCTCATAGTTTGTAATGGGACCGAACCGATTTTGTATGTTTCCCTGCGTCCCATTTCCGCGCCGTTAAGCCTGCCGGAACAACTCACCCTTATCCCTTTTACCCCCGAGGCAATGGACTGTTCCATCGCCCGTTTTACCGCGCGCCGGAATGCTATTCTCTTCTCCTGCTGCAAGGCTATATTCTCGGCTACCAGCTGCGCGTCCCATGCGGGATTGTTTATTTCATGTATATCTATAGAAAGATCGCTCTTTACCAGGCTGTTCAAATCCGAACGCAGGCGTTCAATATCCGATCCGTGACGGCCGATAATGATGCCCGGCCGGGCGGAGAAAATACGTATCCTGATCTTTTCCGCGAGCCGCTCGATAACTATCTTGGAGATAGCCGCCTGCTTGAATTTACTCTTGATGAATTTCCTTATCGCGGAATCCTGCTGGATGAACAACGGGAAATTCCTGGATTTGGCAAACCACCGCGAATTCCACTGCCTTATAAAACCAATCCTTAATAACAAAGGATTTACCTTATGTCCCATAAATTATTCTCCTAGCCCAAAAAGGGCACACCCGCGCAATTCATTATAAACACGGGGTGTCATGACTTTAAGTCCAATTCTATCTTTATGTGCGCGGTACGTTTAAGTATTGATGAAGCCCTGCCGAAAGCGGCTGCCTTGAACCTCTTCCACATCGGTCCCGGATTGCAAACAGCCTTGGAAATATACAATTTATCTACGCTAAAACCTTTGACCTTGGCATTGGCAATTGCGGACTTCAATATTTTAACCAGGTACTCTTTCGGTCTTTTATTCAAATGCAGCAGGATACCCTGCGCCTCTGAAGCACCCTTGCCCCGGATAAGATCCAGGACCAGCCTGACCTTGCTTGGTGAAACTCTTAAAAATTTTCCTTCCGCCTTCGCTATCATCGTATTTGCTTCTCCCTGCATACTATATACTACCTACTACATACTGACTTTAGGTCTTTTCCAATGCCTTTTTGGCCTTTATGCCGCCATGTTTCCTGAATATCCTTGAAGGAGAAAATTCCCCCAACTTATGTCCTACCATATTCTCGGTAATGAATACCGGGATATGCCTCTTCCCGTCATATACGGCAAAAGTCAATCCTACAAAATCCGGGATTATGGTAGAGCGGCGGCTCCATGTCCTGATCGCCTGGCGCTGCCCGCTCTTGACAGCTTTCTGCACCTTCCTCAACAAACTCTCTTCTACGTATGGACCCTTCTTTACTGAACGCGGCATATTACGGTTTCCTTCTCTTTATGATAAATTTATTTGAGTATTTTTTGCGGTTCCTCGTCCTGTAACCCTTGGTCGGCTTTCCCCACGGGGTGACCGGATGCGGATTACCCTGTCCCGACTTTCCTTCTCCTCCGCCGTGCGGATGGTCAAAGGGATTCATTGCCACACCCCTTACCGAAGGCTTGATCCCCAGCCATCTCTTCTTGCCTGCTTTACCCAAAGTCAGGGCCTCATGTTCGATATTCCCGATCTGCCCGATAGTCGCATGGCAATCCAGACTTATCAACCTGACCTCACCGGAAGGCAGCCTTACGTGCGCGAAATCACTTTCTTTAGCCATGATCTGCGCGCTGGTACCTGCACCGCGGACGATCTGGCCGCCTTTAGCTTCAAATAACTCTATATTATGTATCAGCGTCCCGGAAGGTATGTTGCGCAAAAGAAGGCAATTCCCGGCTTTTATATCCACGTCCTTCTGGTTGCTGGAAACGATTATATCGTCAACATTCAATCCGACCGGAGCAATGATATAGCGTTTCTCCTTATTCGGATATTCCACCAACGCAATCCTCGATGAACGGTTAGGATCATACTCGATAGCCAACACCTTGGCCGGCTGATCATATATATTGCGCTTGAAATCAATTATACGCAGCATGCGCTTATGCCCGCCGCCTATATGCCTGGTGGTTATGCGGCCGTAAGAATTCCTTCCTCCCGTTTTCTTGATCGGCTTAAGCAGCGAACGTTCCGGCTTATGTTTGGTAATCTCGGAGAAATCCGGACCGCTCATATGCCTTCTTGACGGTGTTGTCGGTTTAAATTTTATCGTTCCCATATTTTCTTCTTTTCTGTTTTCCCTATATACTATCTACTATATGCTACCTACTGAATTTCAATCTTCTGCCCTTCCGCCAATGTAACTAAAGCCTTCTTGGTATCGGCCGTGCGGCCCAATTGATGCCTGACCCTCTTCAGCTTGCCTGCCGAAACAAAGGTATTCACATCTTTTACCTTAACCTTATAAGCCTGTTCTACCGCTTTCTTGATCTGTATCTTATTAGCGGAGTTATTCACCAGAAAAAGGTATTTACCTTTCGGCTGGTAAGCGCTGGATTTCTCTGTGTGCAGAATGGATTTGATTATTATCTGTCCTGCGGCCATTACTTTAACCTCTCAGTCAAATCGCTCAATCCCGACCTGGTAATAAGCAGTTTCTGGCTGCTCATCACTTCATAAGCATGACAATCCTTGGCCAGGTCCACCGTCAGAAAACTTATGTTCCTTAATGCCTTCTTAAGATCCGCGTCCAGCTTATGGGTCAAGAACAATATCTTTTTAGCCTTTTTTTCCTTTGCGGAAAACAGTTTCAGGTTGGCCAATACGTTCATCGCCAGCTTGGTTTTCGGGGCATCAACCTTAAACTCATCAAGGATCATGAAGTTATTTTCCTTCAGCCTTGTATTTAAACTGGTCTTTAAGGCCAGAATTTTTATTTTACGGGGTATCTCGTAAGAGAATTCGCGAGGGTGCGGACCAAAAACCACCCCGCCGTGCCTCCAGAGAGGAGAACGCGTAGAGCCTACGCGCGCCCGCCCGGTACCCTTCTGTTTCCACGGTTTTCTTCCTCCGCCGGAAACCTCTCCGCGGGTCTTGGTCGATGCCAAACCTTTTCTCTGGCCGGCCCTATAGGCTTCAATTGCCTGATGAAGGGAATCCTCGTTCTGAGTGCCGTCAAAAACCTCCGTATTCAGCTTGATAGTATCGACTTCCTTGCCTTCATGATTATATATAGGTAAAGTAAACATTTTATTTCTTGGCTACCGCTTTCTTGTGGGCCTTTTTCTTGGCCTTGGTGACAACCAGATAACCGTTTTTATGACCGGGGACAGAACCCTCTACCAGTATGACATTATTAGCCGCATCCACCTTTACGACCTTCAGATTTTGGACGGTAACCTTTACGTTACCCATATGACCGGGGAGATGATGCCCTTTCCAGACCCGTCCCGGGGTGGTAGTAGAACCGATTGAGCCGATCCTGCGGTGAGAGGTTGAACCATGGGTCCGCGGGCCGCCCTTCCAGTTCCAGCGTTTCATACCTCCGGCAAAACCTTTTCCGATGGAAATACCGCTGACATCCACAAATTCCCCCTCGGTGAAAAGATCGGCTTTCAACTCTTCCCCGACCTTATACTCTGCCTCCGGCTCGCGGGTTACTTCACTAATAACCTTGCGGGGGGTGATGTTAAGTTTCTTGTAAAAACCCAGCTGCGCTTTCTTAAGGCTGCTCTCCTTTGCCATATCGAATCCCAGCTGAAGATTCTTTTCCTTTACCGCCAGGATCGGGCAAGGTCCGGCCTCTATGGCGGTAACGCCAACCTGGCTGTTGTCCGCCGCAAAAACCTGAGTCATTCCAATTTTTTTACCGATCAATCCAACCATTTATCCTTTATCCGTTCTTGATTTGTTACTTGATCTCTACATCCACACCTGCGGGCAAATTCAATTTCCTTAATGAATCGATGGTCTTAGCTGTGGGCTCAAAGATGTCAATAAGGCGCTTATGGGTAGATAAATCAAACTGCTCACGAGACTTTTTGTCGATATGCGGCGAGCGCAATACCGTATATACCTCCCTTTTTGTGGGAAGCGGCACGGGGCCGGAAATCCTGGCCCCGGTGCGCTTAACAGTATCCACGATCTCTATTACCGCCTGATCCAAAAGCCTGTGATCATAGGCTTTTAATTTAATGCGAATCTTTTGAGTATCCATCTATTTACGCAATGATCTCCGTAACTACTCCTGCGCCTACGGTGTGCCCTCCTTCACGGATGGCAAAACGAGACTCTTTCTCCATGGCGATAGGAGTGATTAATTCAACCTCCAGAACTACATTGTCCCCTGGCATAACCATTTCTACTCCCGCTGGAAGCGTTGCCGCTCCGGTAACATCGGTGGTACGGAAATAGAACTGCGGCCTGTAGCCCTTGAAGAACGGAGTATGTCTTCCGCCCTCCTCCTTGGTCAGGATATAAACCTGGGCCTTGAACTTGGTGTGCGGATGGATGGATTTCGGTGCGGCAATAACCATACCGCGCTCGATGTCCTTCTTGTCGATGCCTCTTAGAAGCAAACCGACATTATCCCCCGCATGCCCTTCATCAAGCAGCTTACGGAACATTTCTATCCCGGTAACTACCGACTTCTTGGCTTCCGGCCTTAACCCGATGATCTCTACCTCATCGCTGATCTTGACCTTGCCGCGCTCGATCCTTCCGGTACCCACTGTACCTCTACCTTCGATACTGAAAACGTCTTCTACCGCCATCAGTAAGGGCTTATCCAGTTCCCTTGTCGGCAGGGGTATAAACTCATCTACCGCCTTCATCAGGTCCAGGATAGGCTTTGCATCCGGTCCGTTCGGGTCGGCCGCAACATTGGCCTTATTGGCGCTGCCGCGGATAATCGGGGTCTTGTCCCCCGGATAACCGTATTTGGTCAAAAGCTCCCTGATCTCCATTTCCACCAGGTCCAGAAGCTCTTTATCGTCAACCAGATCAACCTTGTTCATGAATACGACCATTGCCGGAACGTTGACCTGACGCGCGAGAAGAATATGCTCCCTTGTCTGAGGCATAGGGCCGTCAGCTGCCGAAACCACCAGGATAGCCCCGTCCATCTGGGCGGCCCCGGTAATCATGTTTTTGATGTAATCGGCATGTCCGGGGCAGTCGATATGCGCGTAATGGCGAGAATCTGTTTCGTATTCGACATGAGCAACGGAAATGGTTACGACCTTGGTCTCATCCCTTACCGTACCGCCTTTTGCGATATCCGAATAATCCCTGGCTGTTGCTTTACCCATCTTTGCCAAAACATTGGTGATGGCTGCAGTCAAAGTTGTCTTGCCATGATCGATGTGCCCGATGGTACCGATATTTACGTGCGGCTTGCTCCTTACGAATTTTTCTTTAGCCATTTTCTATCCTCCTGTTAAAAGCTTTTCCTTGAGCTCGAATTCGCTGCTCCCAAAATAACTTTCTCCGCCACATGCGCTGGAACCTCGCTGTAAAAGGAAGGTTCCATTGTATATGATGCACGACCCTGTGTCAAGGATCTTGTTATAGTCGCGTAATTAAAAACTTCGGACAACGGAACGTTGGCCCGGATGCTGCGCAGGTTCTGTCTTTGCCCGAGGGCGATAATCTTGGCGCGGCGGCTGCTCAAATCGCCGATAATCTGCCCCATGAACTCCTCGGGGACGATTACCTCGATGTCCATGATCGGCTCAAGCAATACAGGATGAGCCTTCTTCATCCCGTCCTGAAAGGCAATGGAACCTGCCATCTTAAAAGCTAATTCCGAGGAATCTACTTCATGGAACGACCCATCCACCAGCACAACGCTTACATCGGTGACCGGGTAACCTGCTAAGACGCCGTTCTTCGCGGCCCCCAATATTCCCTGTTTTACCGCCGGGATATATTCGCGCGGGATGGCACCGCTCTTTATTTTGTCTTCAAATGTAATTCCGGTCCCCGGAGCCTCCTGCGGCCCCATTTCGATAACGCAATGCCCGTACTGGCCGCGGCCTCCGGACTGGGAAATGAATTTACCTACGCTGGAAACGCTCTTCCTGATCGTCTCCCTGTATGCTACCTGCGGGGCTCCCACTTGGGCCTCTACATTAAATTCACGAAGGATCCTGTCTACGATGATCTCCAGATGCAGCTGGCCCATGCCTGCGATCAAGGTTTGCCCGGTTTCCTGATTATAAGTAACCCTGAACGAAGGATCCTCTTCTTCCAGTTTATGCATAGCCAAACCAAGCTTCTCCTGCGCGTCCTTTGATTTAGGTTCGATCGCCTGCTGGATAACCGGTTCAGGAAAACGCATCGCTTCAATAAGAATGGGGTTATTCTCCATGCACAAAGTGTCCCCGGTCTTGGTTTCTTTAAGGCCCACCAGCGCAGCTATGTCCCCGGTAGAAATACTCTCGGTAAGCTCCTGGTGGTTTGCATGCATCTTAACGATCTTGGTAACCCTTTCCCTCTGGCGCTTGGTGGCATTATAGATATATGTCCCGGAGCTAAGAGTGCCGGAATATACGCGGGTAAAATATATCTTGCCTACGAAGGGATCAGTAGCTACCTTAAAGCATAATGCGGTAAATGGGCTTTTGTCGTCGCTAACGATCTCTTCAAACTCGCCGTTATCGGGATTAGTCCCCTTCACCGCGGGCACATCTATCGGGGAAGGCAGATAATCCCTTACCGCGTCCAAAACCATCTGCACGCCCTTGTTCTTGAAAGCCGTCCCGCAAAGGACAGGGACAAATTTATTGGCAATACAAGACCGACGGATGGCTTTCTTCAATTCCTCGTTGGTAACCGTCTTGCCTTCAAGATAATCCTCCATGATCTTATCGTCCGCCTCGGCGACCTTTTCTACGAGTATAAGACGGTGCTTTTCGAAATCCGCCAGCATCTCCTCAGAAAGGTCTTCTACCTTGAAATTCTTGCCCAGCTCGTCTTCATACCGGACCACCTTCTTATCTACCAGGTCCACTATACCGCTAAACCCGGATTCCTTGCCTATCGGCATCTGGATAGGGGCTACATTGGCCCCAAGCCTTTCACGCATCTGGTCCACTACCGCATAAAAATCCGCTCCCGTACGGTCCATTTTGTTCACGAACGCAAGGCGCGGGACACCGTAACGGTCCGCCTGACGCCAGACGGTCTCCGACTGCGGCTGGACCCCCCCGACGCTGCAAAAAACCACCACCGCTCCATCCAGCACCTTCAGGGAACGTTCGACCTCAACGGTAAAATCAACATGGCCGGGAGTATCGATCAGGTTTATCGTTACGTCCTTCCATTTGCAGGTGGTGGCCGCGGAAGTAATGGTTATGCCCCTCTCCTGTTCCTGGACCATCCAGTCCATGGTCGCCGCCCCG
This sequence comes from Candidatus Omnitrophota bacterium, assembly GCA_028719265.1. GTDB lineage: Bacteria > Omnitrophota > Gorgyraeia > Gygaellales > Profunditerraquicolaceae > UBA6249. The sequence goes on along the minus strand of JAQUKF010000005.1, from coordinate 10,517 downwards.
TCATGGACCTCACCGATCTTATAATTCCTTCCCGTGTAAAACAGGATGCGCTCGCTGGTAGTGGTCTTGCCGGCGTCTATATGCGCGATAATCCCTATATTCCTAAGTTTATCTAACGGTATCTTTCTCATCTATTTTGATTTTCCCTATATATCCTGTTATTGCTTATTAATCATTACCAACGGAAGTGAGCGTAAGCCTTGTTCGATTCGGCCATCTTGTGCGTATCGTCCCTCTTCTTTATGGAAGACCCTTCTCCCTTATAAGCGGCTACGATCTCATCTGCCAATTTCACCTGCATGGGCTTGCCTTTCTTACCCTGGGCAAAATCCCTGATCCAGCGAAGCGCAATAGACGTTCCTCTTTCCTGCCTGACTTCGACAGGGACCTGGTAAGTCGCCCCTCCGACCCTGCGCGGTTTTACTTCCAAGCGCGGCCTGGCGTTATCCAGCGCCTTGTAAAAAACCTTCAGGATATCCTGCTCGTTTAAGGTTTTTTGCGCAAGATCAAAAGCGCTGTAAACCAGCTTCTCCGCCACTGATTTCTTGCCTTTCACCATGACCATATTGATGAACTTGGCCACTATCTTGCTGTTGAACTTTGGATCCGGTAAAATATTTTTTTCCTGCGCTCTTCTTCTTCTCATTATTCTTCCTTTAATTTATGACGCCTTCGGCCTTTTTGCCCCGTATTTGGAACGTCCTCTCCTGCGCGCGTTTACCCCTGCGGCATCGAGGGTACCCCTGACGATATGATAGCGCACACCGGGTAAATCCTTGACCCTGCCCCCCCTGACCAGAACAATGGAATGTTCCTGAAGGTTATGCCCTTCCCCCGGGATATAAGCGGTAACTTCGATACCCGTAGTAAGCCTTACCCTGGCGATCTTCCTCAATGCGGAGTTGGGTTTCTTCGGGGTCATAGTACGCACCTGAAGACAAACTCCTCTCCTCTGCGGGCAATTCTTCAAAGCCGGGGATTTACTCCTCTTATTCTTGGAACTCCTTCCAAACCTGATCAACTGTGCGATTGTGGGCATAGATTATTCCTTTTTCTCTTCCTCTTTTTTCTCTGCGCTGCTCTCAGCGCCTGCTTTTATTACCTCTATGTCGCGGTGAGATTTGAATCCCGTTCCTGCGGGGATCAAATGCCCCACGATAACATTTTCCTTTAGACCGAACAATTCATCCCTCTTGCCGCTGGTTGCCGCTTCGGTCAACACCCTGGTAGTCTCCTGGAAGCTGGCTGCGGATATAAAACTTTCGGTAGTAAGAGATGCCTTGGTTATACCCAAAAGAAGCGGGGTAGCTTGGGCGGGCTTTCCGCCCTTCTTGATCACCCTGGTATTCTCCTTCTGGAAGACCCATTTATCCACCTGTTGGGTAGCCAGAAAATCCGTATCTCCCGGGTCCTCTATCCGCACCTTCTTAAGCATCTGGCGGATAATTACTTCTATATGCTTATCGTTTATGCGTACGCCCTGCAGGCGGTAAACCTCCTGTATCTCGTTTACGAGATATTCCTGCAGCACCTTGTCCCCGCATACGCTCAAAATATCCTGCAAGACTACCGGCCCGTCCGTGAGCTGCTGGCCGGCACTTACCTTATCCCCCTTGTACACATTGGGATGTTTACCGTGAGGAATAATATACTCCCTGCTCATGCCGGTAACCGACTTGACGATAATCACGCGCTGGTTCTTCTTGGTTTCGCCGAATTCCACGAATCCGTCAATCTCGCTGATTACCGCCGGGTCCTTGGGGCGCCTGGCTTCAAAAAGCTCCGCTACGCGCGGAAGACCGCCGGTAATATCACGGGTCTTAACTACTGTACGCGGGATCTTCGCCAGAAGGTCCCCTCCACCCACATGCTCACCGTCCTTGACAATGATATGGGCTCCGATAGGTATCGGGTATATGCCTAACACCTCTTTTTTCTCATCGATTATAACAACCTGCGGATGGTATTCCGGCTTATGCTCGACAACCACGCGTTCGGTCAGTTTGGTGACCGGGTTTACTTCGTCGCGCATGGTGATATTCTCGCGCAAATCCTCAAAACGCACCGCGCCTGAAACCTCTGTAAGTATTGGAAGGGTATACGGATCCCAGCGTACAAATACTACTCCCTTTTTGATCTCGCCGCCGTCAAGGACAGTGATAAAGGCTCCCTGCGGTACAGGATAACGTTCCAACTCCCGGCCCTGTGGGTCATTTATGCTTATGGCGCCGTTCCTGTTCAATACGACGTTCTCCTTGTTCTTCAGGGTAACCCTTAATGAATGGTATTTGACTATACCGTCGTTCTTCGATTTCACAAAAGATTGCTCAATGGTCCTGGATGCGGTACCGCCGATATGGAAGGTCCTCATGGTCAGCTGCGTACCCGGTTCGCCGATACTCTGCGCCGCGACTACCCCTATGGCTTCACCCAGCTCCACCAGCCTGCCGCTGGAAAGATTACGTCCGTAACATCTCGCACAGACCCCTCTTCCCGATTCGCAGGTCAGGACGCTGCGGATACGGATCTTCTCTATGCCCAGCCTCTCTATCTGCTCGGCCTTCTCTTCGGTGATCTCATGTCCCTGCTCGACGATTATCTCGTCGGTAATGATATCGACCACATTATCGAGAGCGACTCTTCCAACTATGCGGTCCTTAAGGCTTACCACCTCTTCGTCGCCTTCGATGATTGCCGAAACCGTGATACCGTTAAGGGTACCGCAGTCATCTTCGCAGACAATAACCTCCTGGGCGACATCCACCAGCCTGCGGGTCAGGTATCCGGCGTCAGCCGTCTTTAGGGCGGTGTCAGCCAAACCCTTGCGCGCGCCGTGGGTTGAAATAAAATATTCCAAAACGTTCAAGCCCTCGCGGAAGTTGGCGGTGATCGGGTTCTCGATGATCTCGCCGCTGGGCTTGGCCATTAACCCGCGCATACCGGCAAGCTGCCTGACCTGCAGGCGCGAACCGCGGGCGCCGCTATCAGCCATCATGAATATGGGATTAAAAGCATGCATTCCCTTGAACAACAGATCAGAAATCTTGTCGGTAGTATGGGTCCAGATATCGATGACCTTGGACTTGCGCTCGCTGTCGGTAATTATACCTTTACGATACTGATCCTCTACCTTCGCCACCTCCGCCTTCGATTCCTTGATCACATCCAGTTTCTCGGGAGGCACAGTCATATCGTCTATACCGATAGAAATGCCGCCAATAGTGGCCATTTCAAAACCCAGGCGTTTGATATCGTCAAGCAGCTTAATAGTCACGGTATGGCCGAACCTCTTGTAGCAGCTCAAGACTATATCGCTGACCCTGCCTTTGTTCAATTCACGGTTCACAAAACCGAATTCCGGCGGAAGCACCTGGTTAAACATTACGCGGCCGACGGTAGTACTGATCATCTGTTTTCCGGCTACCACGGTCTTCTGGTCAAAATCGTAAAGGGAATCTATGCGCAGTTTTATCTTGGCGTGCAACTCGATCGTTTTGTCGTCATAAGCGATCAGCGCCTCATCCGGGGCGGAAAACTGCATGCCCTCCCCCTGTGCTCCGGGTTTTTCTTTGGTCAGGTAGGAAGACCCCAAAATTATATCCTGGGTGGGTGAAATAACGGGACGTCCGTCCGCAGGAGAAAATATATTGTTTATGGCCATAATAAGCACCTTGGTTTCCAACTGCGATTCCAGGGACAAGGGCACATGTACGGCCATCTGGTCGCCGTCAAAGTCCGCGTTAAAAGCGGTGCAGACGAGCGGATGTATCTTTATGGATTTACCTTCAATCAGTAACGGCTGGAAGGCCTGTATGCCTAAACGGTGCAGTGTGGGGGCACGGTTCAGCATTACCGGATGGTCCTTGATCACCTCATCCAGTATATCCCAAACCTCTATCTTCCCGCGCTCAACCATACGGCGGGCGCCTTTGATCGTATGCACAAAGCCTTTTTCTCTTAGTTTCTTAATGATGAACGGCTCGAACAATTCCAGGGCCATCTGCTTGGGAAGACCGCACTCGTGAAGCTTCAATTCCGGACCCACGACGATTACCGAACGGCCGGAATAGTCAACGCGCTTACCGAGAAGGTTCTGCCTGAAACGGCCCTGCTTGCCTTTAAGCATATCGGAAAGGGACTTCAGCGGACGGTTATTGGCGCCGTTTACGGGCTTGCCGTGCCTGCCGTTATCCAAAAGCGCATCTACCGCCTCCTGGAGCATGCGTTTTTCGTTTCGGATGATAATCTCCGGAGCGCTTAACTCCATCAGCTTCCTTAAGCGGTTATTACGGTTGATAACCCTGCGGTACAGATCATTGAGATCGCTGGTAGCAAACCTTCCCCCCTCAAGCGGAACCAATGGACGCAGGTCCGGAGGGATAACCGGCAGGATACCCAAAATCATCCATTCCGGCTTGTTTCCGCTCTTTTTGAAATCCTCAACGATCTTCAGGCTCTTTATGGCCTTGCGGTTACTCAATACATCCTTGGATTTCTCCAGATCTTTTCTCAGCTTGCGGCAAACCACGTCCAGATCCAGTTCCTTCAATAACTCGGATATGGCCTCCGCCCCTATCTTGGCCTTGAAATTCGAACCATATTTATTCAATGCCTCCTGGTACTGTTCATCGGTAAGCAGCTCTTTCTTCTTCAAGGGGGTATTACCCGGATCAACTACCACGTACTCTTCGTAATATATGATCCTTTCCAGGTCCCTTAAGCCGATATCCAGAAGCGCGCTCATACGGCTGGGTACGGCCTTGAAGAACCAGATATGCGTAACCGGAGTAGCCAGGTCGATATGCCCCATGCGCTCGCGCCTGACGCTTGAACGGTCAACCGTGACCCCGCAGCGGTCGCAGGTAATACCTTTGAACTTTATACCTTTATATTTTCCACAGTTGCATTCCCAGTCGCGCACCGGACCGAATATTTTCTCGCAGAATAAGCCATCCTTTTCCGGCTTGAGGGTGCGGTAGTTGATGGTTTCGGCCTTCTTCACTTCCCCTTTGGACCAAAGCTTGATCACCTGAGGACTGGCAATTTTAATCGAAATACTGTCAAACGAGACGATCTCTTCCATTATTTGGCCTTTTCTGTTTTGATATCAAGGCATAAGCCTTGCAATTCCTTGATTAAAACATTAAACGACTCCGGAGTACCATGGGTCAGGCGCTGCTCACCCTTGACGATCGCTTCGTAAATACGCGTCCTTCCGCTGACATCGTCGCTCTTTACGGTAAGCATCTCCTGCAATGTAAATGCCGCCCCATATGCTTCCAA